>CAYVPZ010000115.1:0-9962 GCA_964453955.1 uncultured Solibacteraceae bacterium
GAACTGCGGCCGTCCCATGGTGCTGAAGAAGGGGCGCTTCGGGACGTTCTACGCGTGCTCGGGGTATCCGGACTGCAAGACCACCAAGCGCATCGGGGCCAGCGAGCAGAAGAAGGCGGACGTGCCGCTGGAGGAAAAGTGCCCGCAGTGCGGCAACCATCTGTTGCTGAAGCAGGGGCGTTTCGGCGAGTTTACGGCCTGCAGCAACTATCCGGCGTGCAAGTTCGTGAAGCAGAAAACCATCGGCGTGGCCTGTCCCAATTGCTCGGAAGGCGAGGTGGTGGAGCGCCGTTCCAAACGCGGCAAGACGTTCTACGGGTGCAGCCGCTATCCCGATTGCGATTTCGTGGCGTGGGGCAAGCCGCTGAACGAAAAGTGCCCGGATTGCGGATCGCCGTATCTGATTGAGAAGTGGCTAAAGGCGGGGCCGGTGGCGCAATGCCCCAACAACGAGTGCAAACACAAGCACCCGATTGAACAGCCCCAGCCGCAACCCGCATAAACAATATGGCTGCAACCATCGCAGGCAGGGAACCAGCAAAAGCCGACTACGGAATCGACGCGCCGGACGTGCTGAAGAGCATGGTCGCCTGGGGCATCGGGTTCGTACTTGTCGGCGGGGTCATCTGGTTCATGAATCGCGCGCTGACGCCGGGCCGCGCGGTGGCGATGCTGAGCGTGCTGGGGGCCATCGGTGTGGTGTACCTGCTGGTGGCGGCGGCGATGCTGTGGAGCAGCCGGGTGGGCAAACTTCGCGTTTGCGACCAGATGTTGAGCTCGCTCGCATTCCGCGGCGACGAGAAGGTGCTGGATGTGGGCTGCGGGCGCGGCCTGTTTCTGATTGGCGCGGCTCGGCGGTTGACCAGCGGGCGGAGCACGGGCGTGGACATCTGGTCCAGTGACGATCTGTCGGGCAATAGCGCGGAAGCGGCGCGGGCCAACGCCAAAGCCGAGGGCGTGGCCGATCGCATCCGCATCGAGGATGCCGACGCGCGCAAGCTGCCTTTTGCGAACGAAAGTTTCGACGTGGTTTTGTCGAGTCTGACGATTCACAACATCGAGGAACGCGACGAACGCGCCGAGGCGATCGCCGAAATGGTTCGGGTGCTCAAGCCTGGAGGCCGGCTGGCGCTGTTCGACATTCGGCACACCGGCGAGTACGCCGGGCAGCTCGAACGGCTGGGTATGGCCGATGTGAGTCTCTCTCCCCTTTCCTTTCTGTGGTGCCAGCCGGCGCGTTCGCTGACGGCACGCAAGCCGTAGAAACCCTCACCAGCCTGTTCTATCCGCGTGTCAGGGCCGACGGCGGCAAAAAAGGCCTGCCTCAAAACAAGTTGAACTAAACCGCTTCGCGGTATTGCGGCGGTGAGTGACAGACGCGAGTTCCCGAGAAACACTGGATCGAGGTTGCGCCACAACCCCAATTCTGTTTTTCAAGGAGCTCCCATGACGCCGCTACGACAGCGCATGATCGAAGATATGCAGGTGCGCAATCTCGCGCCTGCCACCCAGAGACAATATATCCATTACATTGCCGGTTTCGCCAGGTACTTCAATGTCAGTCCGGACCAGCTGGACCTGGAAGACATCCGCCAGTACATGCTGTATCTGGTCAACGACCGGAAGCTGTCCGCGGAGAGCATTAACACCTTTGTCACCGCGGCGAAGTTCCTGTACCTGACGACGCTGGAGATGCCCTGGGGCGAGGAGCAGTTTCCGCGCGTACGGCGGCCCCACAAACTGCCCATCGTGCTCAGCCATGAGGAAGTGGTGCAGTTCTTCGATCACATCCTCAGCCCGAAATACCGGGCGGTGCTGATGACCTGCTATGGCGCGGGAGTGCGCATCAGCGAGGCGGTCAGTCTGAAAATCGGCGACATCGACTCGAAACGCATGCTCCTGCGGATCGAGCAGGGCAAAGGGCGCAAGGATCGCTATGCCATGCTCTCGCCCCGTTTGTTGCAGGTGTTGCGCATCTGGTGGCGCGCGCCGCCCGCTCTGAGCACTGGCTGTTTCCGGGCTGGCGAACCGGACGCCATCTGACGCCCACTGCGGTGCAGGTTGCCTGCCGGGAAGCTTCGCTGGCCTGTGGATTACGCAAGAAGATCACGGCCCACACCCTGCGCCACAGCTTCGCCACGCATCTGCTGGAGAACGGCACCGACACCCGCGTGATCCAGGTCCTGCTCGGCCACAGCAGCATCGACACCACCGCTCGTTATACCGCCGTTTCTCCGCAGGTGGTGGGAAACACACTGAGCCCGCTGGATCGGCTCCAGCGCAAGCCCAAAAGCAACAGCGGCCACGGCCGGGGTTAGCGCCCCATGCCGAGGCCAGCCATGGAGCTGGCGGACATCTTTCGGCAGTACGGCCCGGGTTACCGGCAAACTCATCCGCTCCCTGCGTCGCAGCATCAGTTGATGCGGGCGATTGAGCACTGCCGCACCGCCGCCCTGGCCGGACACGTCGAACAATGCAGCCGCGACTCCTGCGCCCATACGCGCAACAGCTATAACTCGTGCCGCAACCGGCACTGTCCCAAATGCCAGGCGCCGGCACGCCGCAAGTGGCTCGCGCAACGCAAAGCCGAGCTCCTGCCGGTCCCCTATTTCCATGTCGTGTTCACCCTGCCGGCGCCGCTTCGCTGCATAGCGTTTCAGAACAAGGCCGTGATGTACGATCTTCTCTTCCGCAGCGCCGCCGATACGCTGCTGACCATTGCGCGCGACCCCAGGCATCTGGGAGCCGAGATCGGCTTCTTCGGCATCCTGCACACCTGGGGACAGAATCTGCAGCACCATCCGCACGTTCACTTTGTTGTGCCGGGCGGGGGGTTATCGAGCGATCGCCAGCATTGGATGCGCCCCCGCCGGCCCCGCTTCCTCGTTCCGGTCCGGGTCCTCGCCGCGCTGTTCCGGCGTCTGCTGCTGGCTGCCGTGCAGGCGGCTTTCGCGCAGCGCAAGCTGCAGTTCTTTTCCGAGCTACAGCCGCTCCAGGATGCGTCCGCTTTCGCCGCATATCTGAAACCGCTGGCAAACATCGCCTGGGTCGTCCACGCCAAACCTCCCTTTGGCGGCCCCCAGCAAGTGCTGGCGTATCTGGGCCGTTATACCCACCGCGTGGCCATCTCCAACGACCGCCTGCTCGGCTGCGCCAACGGCCAGGTCTCGTTCCAGTGGAAGGATTACCGGGACCGGAGCCGCAGCAAGACCATGACGCTGGATGCCGAGGAGTTCATCCGCCGCTTCCTGCTGCACGCCCTGCCTTCCGGCTTCCAGCGCATTCGATACTACGGGTTCCTCACCAATATGCATCGCCGCCGCAATCTCGAACTGTGCCGGCGCCTCCTCACCGCCGATCCCACTCAGTTACTGCCGGACATCGCGCCTGCCGAAACGGACGAGATTCTGCTGAACCGAGGCACCCGGTGTCCGGTTTGCGGCGTCGGCCTCATGGTCCGCCTGCAGCGCCTTCTCCCGTTAACCCGCGTCGCAGCGGTGGACTCCTCGTGATGGGCTGCCGCGCCCATCTCCGCTCTCCAGCCTGGCTCCTCAGCCCGGACACGATCGCTGTGTCCCAACACTACCCGCTCGCCGCTCTCACTGCGCCGCCTCGTCCCAGAAATCACCAACACGGCCTCGGAAATCTCCTGTTCCAGGAGCGTCACCGGTCATATCCGCACCCATTGCCTGCTCCCGCGGGCCGGCCTCAAAAGCGGGACAAACAATCCCCATAGCGGAACACTTTCCTGCGGTTTAGCTCACCGCCCGGTTTACTCAGCCGGCCGCCCGACTGCTCACTCAACCCGCAGCCTCCCTGCCGGCCGCTTGAGCAAACCTCAAGCGGTCACAGAATACCGCAAAGTTTTTTGGCATCCGTGTCAATCACTTAGCGGCCGGTGCCAGCGTGGCGCGCGGACGCCGTTGCTATGCTCGGGTCGTGTCAGGAGGGCTTGTGCGAGTCACAACGGCCGAAATCAAGAATACAGACGGGACAAAAACAATTAAGGCTGAAGGAGACGACACAGGGAGGGGCTTGACGCCGAGGCTCAAGATCGCGAAGTTACTGCAGAAACTCGAGGAGAAACTGGAAACAGAAACGCCGAAAGCAAGTCTGGGCGATTTCATTCGGTTAGTGCAATTGGAGAAAGAACTGGCGGACGAGGAGACACCGAGGGAGATCAAAGTGACATGGGTGGAACCCCGGATGGCGTCCGAGTCCGTGAGATAGCCTACAGCCCACTTCCGTCGCAGAAGAAGTTCCACGATTCGACCGCACGATTCAAGGGTTTCTCGGGACCGATCGGCTCTGGCAAGAGTCAGGCGTTGTGTCATGAGGCGATCCGGCTAACGTATCTGAACCCAGGCCGGCTGGGGTTAATTGGGGCGCCCACTTATCCGATGTTGCGGGACGCCACGCTGGCTAGTTACGGCGACATTCTCCACGCGAATCGGATTCCGTACGAGTACAACAAGGCGGAAAACCTGCTGACCATGAGGGACACGGGAGCGAGGGTGCTGTTTCGGTCGCTCGACGAATTCGAGCGCCTGAGGGGGACCAACCTTGCGTGGTTCGGAGTCGATGAGTTGACGTATACGGCGGAGGAGGCCTGGTTACGGTTGGAGGGCCGCTTGCGCGACCCTTCGGCCGGCCGGCTTTGTGGTTTTGCGGTGTGGACACCCAAGGGTTATGACTGGGTGTTCCGACGGTTCATCAAAGAGCCGGTGGAAGGTTATGACGCTATCGTGGCCACGCCGTTTGAGAACCGGTACTTATTGGATAAGGTTCCGGATTTCTACGAACGGTTGAGGCGAAGTTACGATGCGCGGTTCTACGAGCAGGAGGCGCTGGGTTCGTATTTGAGCCTGAACTCGGGGCTGGTTTATCACGCGTTTGACCGCAACGTGAATGTGCGCACGATGGAAATCGACGGGTTGAGTCCGCTCCTGTGGGCGCTCGACTTCAACGTCGATCCGATGAGCTCGGTAATCGCCCAGAAGAAAGACGGAGTCATTTCGGTGATCGACGAAATCGTCCTGGCGCGCGCAAGCACGATGGAAGCGTGCGAGGAATTCCAGTCGAGGTACCAGTACCACGCAGCGGGCGTGGTGATCTTCGGAGACGCGTCGGGAAGTGCGATGCAGACTACGGGCCTGAGTAACTACATGATGATACGGGATTTCCTGAAGCGGCAGGATTACCGCAACGCCCAGTTCAGGGTTCCGCTGAGTAATCCCAGCGTGCGCGACCGGGTGGCGCTCATGAACACCCAACTGAAGGCAGCAGACGATGAATCACGACTGTTCGTGGATCCGCGCTGCCGGGAACTGATTCAGGATTTTGAAGAGGTCACGTTTAAGCCGGAAAGCTCGGTAATCGACAAAGACCGGGACTCGAAACGGACGCACGTATCGGATGCGCTGGGCTATCTGGTGTGGCAGGAATGCCGGATCCAGCCACCATTTGGAGAACAGAGGTACCGCCTGCTCTAGCGGCGCGGGAACAGAACACGGCCATGGACAAAGGCACAGTTGAGATCGTACGCGAACATCCCGAATACCGCATCAGGAAGCCGATGTGGCGAATGTATCGGGACCTGTACGCGGGCGGCGAACGGATAAAGGCGAACGCTGGAGAGTACCTAGTCCGGAGAAGCAAGGAGCCCAATGAGATTTACGCGGAGCGGCTGAACCGGGTTTTTTACGAAAATTACGCCGGCTCGATTGTCGATTGGTATACGGCCACGCTGTTCCGCCGGGAACCGCTGCTGACCTTCGAAGGAAAAAACGAAGCGGCCAGAAAGTTCTACGGCAACTTCATCGAAGACTGCGACCTGAAGGGAACCCACTTCGCGGAGTTTTTCCGAAGCCGTTTCATCGAATCGCTGGTTTTAGGCCGAAGCCACATACTGATCGACTTCCCGAAGGCCGTAAGAAGCGTGGGAACCCGGGCGGAGGAGGACGCAGCGGGAGTGTCGCGGGCGTATCTGCTGCACTACACACCGGATGAGTTAATCAACTGGAGTTATGACGAGCACGGTAATTACGACTGGGTAGTGCTGCGGACCGGCGGTCTGCGGAAGCAGAGCGCAGAGGACCCTACGTGGATGTACGAAACGCGGTGGGCTTACTTCGACAAGAAAACCTACCGGATCTACAGCGAGCGGCGGCCGACATCAACGTTCCCGGCCTGGGCTTGGGCTGACGATGCGGGCAAACAGGCCGAGTTGATCGACGCAGGCGTTCACGGCTTGGCGAAATTGCAGAAGGTTCCGCTGGTGGATCTGGTAGTGCCGGAAGGCTTGTGGTTGATGAACAAAGCGGCGCTCCTGCAACTGGAGCACTTCAATAAATCGAACGCCCTTTCGTGGGCCCTGACCATGGGCCTGTTTTCCATGCCCGTAGTTTACTCGGACCGGGACTGGAACCAGTTATTGGGCGAATCCTATTACTTACAGCTGGGGAAAGACGACAAGTTTGGATGGACCGAGCCGCAGGGGCACGTGTTTCAGGTGGCCACCGACAACCTGACGAGGTTACAGCAGGAAATCTATCGGGTGTGTTACACGTCGCAGGCCGGCGGCGACCTCGGCGGAGCCGGCACGCAATCCGGACTCAGCAAGCAACGGGACTTCGCGATCACTCAGGAAGTACTGAGGGCTTACGGCGACGCGGTGAAGGAGACGATGAAGCGCGTATTAGCCGCCGTAAACGGTGCCCGCCGGGACGAGTTGTTCATCGACGTTTCGGGAATGGACGAATTCGACATCGGCGACTTCAGCGCGGAACTGACCGACGCACGAGAGCTGCTGGCGTTGGGAATCAATTCGCCGACACTGCGGAAGCAGGTTTTCAAGCGTCTTGCCCTCAAATACCTTTGTGACAGCCGTCAGGACATAAAGGACCAGATCGCACGGGAAATCGAAGAAGGGCAGGGCGGGGACCCGTCTCATGATTGAGGTGCTCGCCAAAAAGGGGCACGGGTCGGCCGGCCGCCAGGTTTTTTCGCTGTTTAAGGAGGACGCATGAACGAGGCAGAACCGAAGGACGAAGGCGCGGAGCGGGACCCGAGGGACGACCTGCGCGGGATCATACGGGGCGCAATAGAGGAATTTATACGCGCCGAGCAGACGCGCACGGAGCCGGCGTACAAGACCGAGTTGATGGAAGAGCGCAAGCGGCGCGAGCAACTGGAGAAGCGAGTCAACGAGCTTGCGACCGAGAACGAGCGAAGCCGCGCGGCGGCGGAGCGGGCGGAGAGGGACTCGATTCTACGGGCGGAGCTGCAGCGGCTCGGCGTGCGCAAAGTGGATCTGGCCTTTCGGGCCGTGAAGGACGACGTGCAACGGACCTCCGATGGGCGGATTGTGGCGCGAAGCGGCGATGGAGAGGTGGCGTTGCGCGATTATCTATCGCAGTTTGTAAACGACAATCCAGAGCTGCTGCCGGCGCGGATCGCCGGCGGATCCGGCATGGAGACAATGCCCCGCTCAACGGCGACGAGCGGCGGGGCAATCGATTTGGAGAGAATCCGTCCGGGGATGAACCCGGAGGAGTTAGAGCGGGCACGGCAGGAAGTGGCGCGTCTCGCTTCACAGACCCTTAAGGGGTTGTAGACGGACTCAGTGGAGTCTTATGAAGAAAGAGAGAAGAAGGAATGAGCACGACAACAGTAATTACGTCCGCTAATGTTGCGAGCGCCATCGTGAAGCTGGTCGCGGTAGACGCGCTGCCCGCATTGATGGGTAACCTGGTGATGGGCAATCTGGTCAACCGGGACTACGAGCCGGCCCTGGCTCAGACCGGCGACACAATTAACGTTCCGATTCCACCAACGCTGGTGGCCAACAACCTGGCCGAGGGCGGCTCGGTTCAACCGCAGAATCCGAATCTGGGAAACGCGCAGATCGTTCTGAACACGCACGCGGAGGCTACGTTCCAGATACCGGACGTCACCAAGGTCCTTGCGGTACCCGATCTGCTGCGGTTGTACATGCAGCCGGCGGTGATCGCGCTGGCGGAACGAATCGAAACGGACCTCCTCAATCTGGCTCCGCAATTCAGCGCGAACGCACCCGTGGGCACTGGCGGCGCGACCCTGACGGAAGAGACGGTGGACGCAGCCGAATCCGAGTTATTCCTGGCGAAGGTACCCGCCAGCGCGACCAAGTATCTGGTGGTGAGCTCCAACGCCTATTCGGCCCTGCGACAGATTGCGCGGTTCAGCGAGTTCAATACGGCGGGCGAGGCGGGATTGCGCGCACTGATCGATGGCACGGTGGGCAAGATGAAGGATTTCTACATTCTTCGCTCGCAATTCGTTCCGACGAGCGGCAGCAGCCCGGTAATTACCGACAATCTGGCGTTCACAAAGGACGCCATCGGTCTGGTAATTCGGCGGCTGCCCAAGCCACTTCCGGGGACGGGCGCCGTCGCCGAGTATGCGGAGATGGGCAATTTCGGCCTTCGAGTGGTGATGAGTTACCAGCCGAATACCCTCACGCAGCAGTTTACCGTCGATGTTCTCTACGGATGCGCAGTGTTGCGGAACGCTTGCGGCGTGCAGGTGTATTCGTAAACGAGGGTTGGCTAAGAGGCGGCTGGCCGCCCGTGACAAGCAGGGGACACCGGAGAGGGTCTCCCCTGCTTCCTGAATCAGGAGCGCAACGGTGGACTTACGAGTGTTTTTTCAAAAGGTCCGGCAATTGGAAAAAGAGATTGCCGGCAGCCACGCGGTGGTGGTGAGCAACGAGACGCCCGACGGCGGCCGGCCTGGGCAAATCAGCGAGGTAGCGAAAGGCGTAGCGGCGCGGATGATCGTGGAAGGCAAAGCGAGACTGGCCACTCCAGAGGAGCGCGCGCAATATCAGGCAGAAGTGGCGCGGGGAATCGAGGCGGCCAAACGACGCGAGCTTATGGGCAAGGCGCAGGTTCGGCTTCTTTCCGACAGCGACATCGAGTCGCTCCGCAGTGCACTGAGACCGGCGAAGGGCTCCTGAGGTTGCAAGATGGCGCTGATTAACGATGGCCCGATCAACCGCCTCGAGGAACTGGTGCCGTACGACAGTTCCCTGCTGGAGACAGCCACGATTGAAGGCATTGACGTGGCGGCGAAAATCGCCAACGCTCAGGACGCGATGCGGACGGAGATACTGACGTTTCTGCTGGACAACAACGATGTGGACCCGGTTTTCGGGGACGCGCTGGGCTGCCGCCGACGGACGCTGGGGGTGACCGATGTGGTGGTCACCGCGGAATTGAAGCGTTGGCATGCATTTCTGGCGCTCCATGGAGTGTATCAGGACGCTTACGGCCATCAAACAAATGATCGGTACCAGTGGAAGTGGCAAGAGTACGGGACGCTGGCCAGAACGGCGAAGTCCAAATGCCTTGACATCGGAATCGGGCTGGCGGCCGATCCTATTCCGCGGGCGCAGCCACCCGCGGTAACGAGCGTGACCGGCACCGGGGCGGCTGCGATATTGTACTTTGCCGTGGCCCTGATCAACGCGGCGGGGCAGGAGGGCGTGGCCAGCGAGGTGGTGATGGCAAGCGTGGCCGCGATGATGCAGGCGCAGGTCAGCATCAGCGCCCCGCCGAACGCCGCGCACGGCTGGAACGTCTACGCGGGCACCGGTCCCGATACCCTGATGCGGCAAAACTACGAGGTTCTAGCCATCTCCAATTCGTGGACGCAACCGGACTTACTGAGCGCAGGCAATGCGCCAGGGAATGGTCAGCCCGCGAACTTTTATGCGGTTCAGAATCGAATCATCCGGAGGGGGTAACTGTGGCGCTGGCGAGCACACTGGTTGTGCAGAAGACGGTCGCCTTGTTGGGCGGCGACGAAGGACTGCCCTCGACCATGCAGGAGATAGCGTTGATGTCAGGCATCACGCTCCCGGCGATTACGCCGCAGCACATTGTCGCGCAGAACGTCTCCGCGGATATTGTGGAGCAGAG
>CAYVPZ010000116.1:0-9943 GCA_964453955.1 uncultured Solibacteraceae bacterium
GGGCCGGCCCTGCGTGGTCGGTTGCGGTGCGATCTCCATCAACGAGCGCGCTGCTTCGGCTACGGTAAAGGCTGGCGATAAAACCGTTACCGTCAAGCAGGGCGACTGGGTCTCCATGAACGGCGCTACGGGCGAAGTCTGGCTCGGCCAGGCGCTGACCAAAGAACCCGATCCCAACTCACCCGTCTTCGCGAAGTTCATGAAGATGGCCAAGGTGTTCCGCGGCAACTTCGGCGTTCGCGCCAACGCCGACATTCCACGCGATGCCAAAGCCGCAGTCGCTTTCGGAGCCGAGGGCATCGGACTTTGCCGAACCGAGCACATGTTCTTCGCCGAGGATCGCCTGCCGCACATGCAGGCCATGATTCTTTCCGACACGGAGAAGGATCGCCGCAAAGCTCTGGCGAAACTCCTGCCCATGCAGCGCAAGGATTTTCAGGGGCTGTTCGAAACCATGGACGGACTTCCGGTGGTGATCCGCACCATCGATCCGCCGCTGCATGAGTTCGTGCCCAAGCGCGAAGAGCTGATGGTGGACCTCGCCAAACTGCCCAACGCCGACCTCAAGACCAAAAAGGAGATGGTGGAGCGGTACAAGAACTTCGGCGTGGAAGTGAGGACGCTGAAGCCCGTGCTGACCAATCTGCTGAAGCGCGTGGAAGACCTGCATGAGATGAATCCCATGCTCGGCCTGCGCGGCTGCCGCCTGGGGATCCTCTATCCGGAGATCACCGAGATGCAGGCGCGGGCCATCTTCGAGGCCGTCGTCGCGGTGGTGAAGAAGGGCAAGGACGTCATCCCCGAAGTCATGATTCCGCTCATCGGCGGCGTGCAGGAACTGGAAAACCAGAAAGCCATCGTGAAGCGCATCGCCGACGAAGTGCTCGCCAAAGCCGGCATGGCCGATCACAAATACCTGATCGGTACCATGATCGAGATCCCGCGCGCGGCGCTGCTGGCGGATCAGGTGGCCCGCGAGGCCGACTTCTTCAGCTTCGGCACCAATGACCTCACCCAGACCACCATGGGCCTCTCCCGCGACGACTACACGAAGTTCTCCAAGGCGTACGAAGAGAAGAAAATCTTCAAGGCCGACCCGTTCGGCGTGCTCGACCAGGAAGGCGTGGGCCTGCTGGTGAAGTGGGCGGTGGAGAAGGGCCGCCAGACCAATCCCCATCTCGAAATCGGCATCTGCGGCGAGCACGGCGGCGAACCCAGCTCGGTGGAGTTCTGCTACCGCGTGGGCATGAACTACGTGTCCTGCTCCCCGTATCGCGTGCCCATCGCGCTGCTGGCCGCCGCGCAGGCGGCGATCAGCAAAGGCGACAGCAGCGGCGGCGAGACCAACCGCACCGCGTAACCGAAATCAGATCGCCTAGTTTACCCAGCCCCGGGCCGCAAGGTCCGGGGCTGTGTGCGTCTGCCGGTTGGGCTAAACTAAGGTACGGCCATGGTGGTTCCCAATCATCCACGTATCACGATCGATCCGGGAAGAATGTGAGTGTCCGGCTCCTGTTCGACGAGAACATCTCCCCAAGGCTCGTGAGCGCCCGATAATTCGTTGTCCGTGGGACACGCGGCGCCAGCCGCGTCTCTTGGGGACCGGGAAGGACCGTAACTTCCGCGAGTTCAGCCTCGATATGGGCGCTCCACCCAAAGTGATCTGGATTGGGCTGGGCAACTGTTCCACCGACAGCATCGAAGCAACCCTGCGGCGTGAGGCTATCCGAATCGCGCGATTCGCCGAGGTCTCGGACGCGGCGCTACTCGTCATCGACTGAGCGTAATCCAAATAACGCTTCGACCCACCCCTCGTCCGGCCCTTCGACCACCCCCTCGGCCTGCGCCAGATCGCTCATGTCACTCATTCTTAACAAGTTGCCTGCGCCAAATGGCGCGATGCGCCCATCTTCGTGAATTGTTGGTTAAAACCCCTTTCCAAAAGCCCGACCCCGTTTATAATCGTCTATCGTCGTCTGACGGGGGTTGAGGTATTCGCAGACATTCTCGCCCGCGGCGTCCGGTGGCATTCCCAAACCTGGGTTGCGCCGGAGGCGGGGCGCTTACGCAGTTTGACACAATCTCTTTTTCACCGGGAGGAACATCCTTTGAAATTGCTAAAGCTGTACGCTGGCCGCGTGGTTTGCTGTCTGCTGTTTCTTGGTCTCGCTTACTGGCAGCCGCTCGAGGCGCAAGAGATTCTGGGCACCATCACAGGCACGGTCACGGACTCTTCCGGCGCCGCCGTGCCCGGCGCAACCGTGAAGGCGCTCAACGTCGCAACCAACCTCGATGTAGTTGCCCACACGCAGTCGAACGGTTTCTTCTCGGTTTCGGACATTCCCGCGGGAACCTACAAGGTGACCTTCACCAAGGAAGGTTTCGAAACCGAAACGCACACCGAAGTGCTGGTGAACGGCAACCGCACCACGACGTTGGATACCAGCCTGCGAGTGGGCGCGGTCAGCGCCACGGTGGAAGTCAACGCCGTGCCGCTGATGAACCAGACGGACACCACCAATGGCTACGTGGTGGACCATCTCACCATTGAGGAAACGCCTCTGGGCACCGGCAGCTTCACGCAACTGGCCATTCTGAGTCCGGGTGTCCATGCGGATTTCCTGGGCGGCGCGGGCGCCAACAGCGGCCTCGGCAACCAGGCCATCTTCGCCAACGGGAACCGCGACACCAGCAACAGCTTCTCGCTGAACGGCATCAGCACCAACAACCTGTTCAACGGAAACTCCACCAGCCAGGTGGGCGAGAACCGTTTCGTCCTGAACACGGGCGAGAACTTCGGCTCGGGTGGCAATATTCAAACCAGCACCTCCGTGTACGACGCCATTGGCCAGTCCCTCCCCACGCCCCCTCTCGACGCCATTCAGGAGATCGCCGTGAACAGCGCGGGGTATGATGCAGCGCAGGGCAACAACAGCGGCGCGCACATCAGCGTGCTCACGAAATCGGGCACCAACAGTCTCCATGGGACCCTCTGGGAGCAGTTCCAGAACAGCGACATGAACGCGGCCCCGTTCTTCTACAACGCATCGCCCGCCATTACCACCAAGGTTCCCTTCCTCACTCGAAATCAGTTCGGCGCCACCTTTGGCGGACCCATCAAGAAAGACAAGCTGTTCTATTTTCTCTCCTACCAGGGCGTTCGCATCTCCGACGGATCGGAGTCCCTCAAGACCGTTACGGTGCCGCTGACTCTTACCAACGACCGCAGCACGCAGGGCATCCTCAACAGCGTTCAGGCCTACGGCCTGACGATCAACGCCAGCCAGATCAATCCGGCGGCGCAGAACATGTTGCAGGCCACGCTTCCGAACGGACAATACCTCATTCCAACCCCGCAAATCACCAATCCGCAACTGGCCACGCAGCTCGGCTACGATGCCGTGGTGCAGGGGCCCAACGCGACGTCGAACGTCGACCAGGGAATCGCCAACGTGGACTATGCGGCCAGCGACAAGGATCGTTTGACGGCGAAATTTTTCGTGCAGAACAATCCCTCCACCAGTCCGTTTGGCGCCGTCGGTTCCCTGCTCGGCTTCGCGCAGCAGCTCCAGGCAGGCAGCGAGGTGGCTTCCATCGCCAATACTGTCATCCTGTCCCCGGAGCTCACCTGGGAGCAGCACGCCGGCTTCACGCGCATGCGAGCTTACGCGCAGAACCAGGAGGGCTTCACCGCGAGTTCTCTGGGCATTAGTCTGCCGGGCGCGGCGGGGAGTGCGTTTCCCCAGTTCGAAATTAGCGACCCGGATCCGACCCTCGGCGGTGAGCTTGAGTTCGGCCCCAGCACCAGCTTTGGCAATGCCGGTATGTACCAGAATCAATGGGAATACGCATCCTCGCTGAACTGGGTGAAAGGAAGGCACACCATCAGTGCCGGCGTGCAATGGGACGCCACCCAACTGAATATCGTCAACAACAACACGGACACGGATACGCTCGACTTCAAGAACTTCCTCGCCTTTCTTGAAGGGACCGTAAAAACCGGAGATGAGTTCGTGGGTTCGGCGGACCGCGGTTACCGGTCCAATACCGTGGGCGCCTATGTCAACGATCACTACAAGGTTCGCAGCAACCTGACCGTGACCCTCGGCGTGCGCTGGGACAACGATGGGCCCCTGACCGAGAAGCATGGCCTGCTCACCGCCTTCAACCCCGGCCTCTATTCGTACGATGCTGCAACCGATACCATTCTGAACTCCGGTCTGGAAATCGCCGGGAATAACCCGACCTACGGCACGCCGGGCGCCAGCAACTCGATGATGCAGCAGAATCAGTGGGGCTTCGCGCCGCGTGTCGGCATCGCCTGGTCCCCCCTGTCCAAACTCACCCTGCGCGCAGGATACGGCATCTACTATGATCGCGGCGAACTGTTCAGCTACTTGTCCCCGAGCGCCGGCTCGGGCTTCAACGGTCCGTTCGGCGTCACTTTGGCGCCGCCGTTCGTCGAGGCCGTCACCACAACAAAAGGAGACACCCTTTCGGACCCCTTCGGCACCGTTGCGCCAGCGCCGCCTCCGGCCAGCGCGGCGGCATTTCTCGCTACCCTGCCCAATCTCGCGCAGACCGGGTCGGGGAAATTACCGAAAGGCAATCTTTTCGGCCCATTCCTGTTCGGCGGCTACGACATCGACAACAAGCTGCCCTATACCCAGAACTGGAGCTTCGACCTCCAGTATCAGCCCTCCAGCAGCTGGCTGTTCACCGCCGGATATGTCGGCAACCACGGCACGCATGAAGTGCTGCCCATCCCCTTTAACCAGGGGCAGATTGCCACGCCCCAAAACCCCATCAACGGCCAGATCTATTCCTATGGCGGCGTGAGCCCGCTCAGTGGGTGCAACGACGGAGTGCTGGACCTCGAACCGCTGTGCCCGGGGCCGGACTACTCCGGAAACGTCGCCGTCCGGGTACCGTATATCGGTTATTCCTTCAATTCGGTGCTGTATGAGGCTGAGGGGATCTCCAATTACGATGCCCTGCAACTTCAGGCGCGCAAGCGCCTGTCCAATGGGCTGCAGTTCACCGCTTCCTACACCTGGTCGCACGCCCTCGACGAGCAGAGCGGACTGGGGCTCTTCGTTACGGGCAACAACCCTCTGGTTCCCAGGTCCAACTACGCCTCGGCGGATTTCGACCAGACGCACGTTTTGCTGGTGAATTACGGCTACACGGTGCCGACGTTCCGGCAGAACCGGGCGCTGAGCGCGCTGGTGAGCGACTGGATCATCGCCGGCCAGACGGTAGCGCAGAGCGGCCAGCCGTACAGCGTATACGACTACACCGGCTCAGTGGCCAGCCAGTACACCGGCAGCAACGACGAAATCGGCAACCCCATTGTTCCGTTGAAGCCTGGAGTATCGAACTCACAGGCGCAACTGCAAGGCACCACTGGCGTCAATCCCTCCACGCCAGTGTTGAACGTGGCCGACTTCGCGCCGCAGTTCGTGGCGCCCGGCACGTACGGAGTTCCGCCCTGCGATTCCACCGGATGCGACCTCTATGAATCCTTGTTCGGGTACACCGGCAGGAATACCTTCCGAAGTCCGTTCCAGGTTCGCTTCGATATGAGCCTGGCCCGGCAATTCGCCATCGGAGAACGCTACCACCTGCGCTTCGAGGCCGACGCGTTCAATCTCTTCAACCACCCCGACTTCGACACGCCGAACAACGACGTGAGCTTTTTCAGCGAATACGAGGGGCCGCCCTTGAACCCGCCGTACGGCCAGCTGGGCTACATCCAGCACACCCTCGGCAGCTCGCGGTTCCTGCAGTTGAGCCTGCACTTCGCGTTCTGAGCAGCCTCGGGGCGGGTCCCGGCCCGCCCCACCTTCTTACCGGTGAGCCATGTGCGCCTCGCGCACATGGCGCGCCACCAGACGATCCTTCTTGTCAATGTGGCGCTGCAGCCAGTCCCGCACAAACTGCAGCGTGTCCATGGTTATCTCGGTTTTCCCGCCGTTGAGGTCGTCCTGCAGTTGGGAGAACCGTGCGGTCAGTTCACGATGCAGATCCGCGTGCGCGGTCAATTCGGGATAGGCGCACCTTGCCATGAGCGCTTCCTCGTGAGAGAAATGCGTCCGCGTGTAGTCGGCTAATTGTGTAAACAGGCTGCGCAACACGGCGTGCCCCCTCCCTGCCAGCATGGCGTTGTGGAGGCGGTCGCCCATTTCGAACAATGTCTGGTGCTCTCCATCCATGAGGTCGTTTCCGACCGAATACTCGCGGCTCCACGTGAACAGTGCCATAGGGTACCTATCGCTGACGGCCCGCCCGGATTCGAGCGAAATCAGCCCCGGCCCCTCGCGCCGGTCTCAAAGAGCACCTGCACAACGTCCCGGAGGTACTGCTCGCTGCTGAGGCCGTCCAGCGCCTCAGCGGGGAACTCCACCTTGCCCTGAAAGTGGCGTGCCAGGTCGTCGAACACTTCCAGACGCGGCTCGGCGTCGAGTTCTTCGCGGCGCAGGATGGCCTCCAGCGCGGCCCCGGCTTCCTCCGGCGTCGAGCGCTGCCGAAGCCGGGCGCACAAGTGCGGCCACTGCCGAAGCGAGTTGTAGCGCAGCCGCAAAGCCTCGCTCAGCTCGGGCGCCGCGGCCTGCTGGTGGAGGATCACCACGGTGTTCGCCGCCAGGTCGCCCAGCCGTTGCGTGTGGCGGGTGACCGCGGACGCCACGCCGCCCACGGCGTAGAAAACCGGCAGGCTGTCCACCGCGCGCAACAGGTTCCTCAGAATAATCTGACCGGGCGTGAGACGCAGCCCCTCGCCGTCGATCACGCGAATGCGCAGCACGCGTTTGCCGATGGTCTGGCCCCGCCACATCCACTCGAAGGCGATCCCATAGCCGATCTGGAGCGCGAAGTAGAGCAGGACCGCGATGCCCGTGGCCCAGTCGGCACTGGCCATGTCCAGCACTCGGATCGCCTGCTGCACAATGTAGAAAGCCCCGCCGACACAGGCCAGGTCGATGAGCAGCGCCAGCATCCGCGAAACCGGTCCGGCCAGCGGCCAGGAAAACACGATTCCCTCGGGCGTGCGCACGGTGAGGCGGCGGCCGTTCACGGCAAATCGTCCTTCGCAGGCGAAAACGCCTGCTCCACAACAGTCCCTGTAGAGCAGGCCTTTGGCCTGCGATTGCTTCCGCCTCGGGCTCCCGGCAAGGTCATGGCGCCTCCTCCTTCCTGCCGCTGAAGCCGAGAAACGCCGCCAGCAGCAACAATTCGACGCAGCCGAACGCGATCTTCGCCTCGTACGGCAGCACCGGCCGGTGATACTGCGAGATGAAGCTCTCCACAATTCCCGCCCATACCAGCATCACCGCCGTGCCGCCGGCCAGCGTCACCACCGCAGGGGTCGCCTGGCGCAACCGCTCGCGGCGCGGTCGCCGGTCGCCTCTCCCAAGCAGCGCGCCGGCCAGCACGAACGACGCCTGGCCGGCCACCAGAATGGCCGGAATCTCCACGACGCCGTGCGGCATCAGCCATCCCAGCAGAAACGTGGTGTAGCCCGCGCGGACGTAGTCGAAAGCGACCGCGCCCAGAATCACGCCGTTATAAAACAGCATCAGCACCGAGCCCACGCCCCAGGTGATGCCCAGCGCCAGCGTGAAAAAAGACACGCGCATGTTATGGGTCATCAGCTCGGCGGAAAACGTGGACCGGTGCCCGCGCAAAACCTGATTTTGTCCACTCTCCTCCCTGTGCACGCGCTCGCCCGGGTCGCCTTCGAGGCCGGCAAATGGCATCAGCACCTGTTTCGCGTCGCTGTCGATGGCCAGCGCGAATGCGCCGAAAGCGCTGCCCGCCGCGGTGAGAGCCAGGGCCAGCGCGAAAGCGCCGATGTGCCGCCGGAACGTGCGCGGGAATTCGCGGAAGAACCAGCGGCGCGGGGAGAAGCGCGCCTTGCGCCGGCGCGTCTCGTAGATCTCGGCATAGGCGCGGCCCACCAGACCGCTCAGGTACGCCCCCGCTTCCGACTCCGCCGCGAACGTGCTCAGCCGCGCCAGATCCGCGGAGGTGCGCTCGTACAGGTAGTGCAACCGCCGCGCCTGGTTGTAGTCCGGCCGGGCGCCGCTCTCCAGACCATCAAGCAGCTTCTCCAGCTCCTGCCAGCGCGGCCGGTTGCGGGCGAAAAATCGCTCGAGGTCGATGATCATATGGCCTGCCGCTGCTTGGTGTTCAGGTAGAACCGGGTGAGTTCCAGCGACAGCTTCGCGGGGTGCGCGCTGAACATGCGCACGCCGCGGGACCGCAGGCTGGCGGTGAGTTCGTTAAGGCGGCGCCACGCCAGATGCCCGCCCAGGCGCTCGTACACTTCCGGAATCGAGCCGGCGGGCAACTCGAACAATGCCTCTTCCGACCGGTCGCGAACCGAGGCTACCGCCACCAGATGCCGCCGCGAGAGCGCGCCCGCCACCTTCAGGAAGTCCTCCGCCAGCACCGGGTCGTCGAGTTCGGTAAGAAACACCAGCATGGCCCGGCGCCGCAGTCGCGTGTCCAGGGTGGCCGCCACCTCGCCGAAATCGGGCGCCACCAGGCGCGGCCCCAGATTCAGCAGCGCGTTGCGGCAGGCGTCGTAGTGCGCGTGCGTGCCCCCTGCCCGCACAAACGAATGCACCGTGTCGCTGAAGGTGACCAGCCCGAACAGATCGCCCTGCTGCCGGCAGGCCAGCGAGAGCACCAGCGCCGCGGTGATGTAGCGCTCCAGCACGGTTTCGCCCTCATCGGCATCGCGCCCGGTGAGCCGCGAGCAATCCAGCACGGCGTAGATCTCCTGAGTGCGCTCCACCCGATACTGGCGCGTGATGGGGTGTCCGCGGCGCGCCGTCGCCTTCCAGTGGATGTCGTTCAGCGCGTCGCCGGGAATGTACTCGCGCAGTTTCTCGAACTCGCGCCCGCGGCCCGCCTGGCGCTGCAGGTGCAACCCGGGATGCCGGCGCATGAGCAGCGGCGCCACCACGCTCCGATCGGTCCCCAGGTCCGGATACACGCGGATCTCGCAACGGACCGCGACCCTCCGGCGCGCGCTCCACAGCCCCAGAGGCGACGGGGCTTCAAGCGCGGCGGTGTCCACGGCGAATGTCCCGCGCGTCCGCGGATGCGCGTCGAGCAGCGCGGTCACCGCTTCGCCCCGCGCCGGCAGGTCCAGCATGAAATCGTCCGCGGCGCAGCCGAGAGTGGGGCTGAGAACGATGCCCGCGCGAATCCGCGGGACCCCGGCGCCCTCATTGCGCACGGTGACCGGAATCACCCCCTTGCGGCGCCGCACAAAGCGCACCACCTCGGGCAGGCTCAGGGCGATGCCGTCCAGATTGCGGCCCCCGAGCATCGCGTCGAGAACGGCCACCACCACGAAGATGCCGATGAACCGCCAGGCGTGCAGCGCCGCCGCGGGCACTACGCTGAGCCCGAAAAGCACCAGCAGGCGGCTGCGCGGGGTAATCATCGCGGCACCGGGATCTGGGCCAGAATCTGCCCCAGCACTTCGGCGGCGGTGAGCCCCTCCAACTCGAATTCGGGCCGCAGCACCTGGCGGTGCGCCAGTACGGGAACGGCCAGCGCGCGGATGTCGTCGGGGGTCACGAAGTCGCGCCCCTGCAGGGCGGCGTGCGCGCGGCTGGCCAGCAGCAGCGATTGCGTGCCGCGCGGCCCCGCGCCGGAGAGGATCGCTTCGTGCGTGCGCGTGCGCCGAACCACGTCCACGGCGTACGCGGCCAGCTCTTCGCGAAAGGTCACCCGGGCCAGCGCGCGCCGCACCACGGTCAGCTCATCCCCCTGCAAAACGGGCTGCACGCCGCCCTGCGCCAGCGTGTCCTCCGGCGCGTCGCCCGCCAGCATGCGCCGCCCCAGTTCGGCTTCTTCGTCGCGCTCGGGCAGCGGCATGGGGATCTTCAGCATGAAGCGGTCCTTCTGCGCTTCCGGGAGCGGATAG
>CAYVPZ010000117.1:0-9939 GCA_964453955.1 uncultured Solibacteraceae bacterium
CAGCAACAACTCCGCAGCCTCCATGGGCCTAGCGGTCGAGTTCCCCGCGAGCATTCCGGAGGTGACAGGCGTCGGTGGGACTGAGTTCAACGAGGGAATCGGGACCTTCTGGAGCGGTACCAATGGTCCCGACCTTGGTTCGAGCTCCGGGTTACATATCCGAAATGGCGTGGAACGACACCCCGCAGGCAGGTCAGCTATCCGCCTCCGGGGGCGGCCCAAGCTCGTTCTTCAGCAAGCCCTCCTGGCAGACCGGGGCGGGCGTTCCTGCCGACGGCATGCGTGATGTACCGGACGTTTCGCTGACCGCCTCCCCTGTCCACGACCCCTATAACGTCTTCACCATCGACCCATCGACAGGCCAACATATCGAGACGGTGGTTGGCGGCACCTCCGCGTCTGCGCCAGTGTTCGCAGGCATCGTCGTGCTGTTAAACCAATCCCTGGCGCAGGCCGACAAGGGGACCGCGGGCAACATCAATCCGCAGCTATACGCGCTCGCACCCACGCGGAGTGTTTTTCACGACATCACAACGGGAAACAATACGGTTCCCTGTTCGATTGGTACTCCGAATTGCGCCGGCGGCTCTTACGGCTATTTGGCCGGGTCCGGATACGATCTGGTGACAGGCCTCGGCTCAGTCGACGCCTACGAGATGGTAACGTGCTGGAGTACCCCCCCGATCACGCGAGGTTCGGGTTCTCCAGTTCCGGGCATGACCGACATTCCTGCAATCCCACTATTCGCACCACGACGGTCGTCACGGCAAACCCCGAAATGATTTTCACTAACGGCTGGAGGAAGATAGAGGCAGTGGTTTCCCCGCCCAATGGCAGGGGCATATCCGTACCCACCGGAACCGTAACGTTCAGTGCTGGCGGTACCGCCCTTGGAACTGTAGCGCTGGCGGGCGGAGTTGCTTCCCTGATGGCTGATGGGAGCCAGTTGGCGGCGGGAAGCTACACCATCAACGCCGCCTACAGTGGCGACCCGACTTTCGACGCATCTTCGGGGTCTATCGCCGTCACGGTTAACGCGCCAACATCCGGGGTCACCTTCAAAGCCAACCCGGATCCGATCATCTCCGCGACCGGTATGGGCATGACCACGCTGAGCTGGAACGCCCCGGGCTACAACCAGTTGGTGATCACCGTGGGATCGGTCGCTGGAACACCGCTGACCCGCACGGTCGGGTGGAGCGGTTCCGCACAAACAGGCACCTCGGTCACCGATGGGTTGCAATTCTTCCTGGTGGACCTCACGAGTCACAGCTCGATTGCCAGCGTCACCGTGCGCGTGGCCCAGCCAACCTCCCTGACATCCATCTCGCCGCCTGGCGTCGAGGTTGGCTATCAGAGTTTCAAGCTACAGGTCATCGGTTCCGGCTTCACCACTTCGTCGGTCGTATTGTGGGGTGGCACAAAGCTCGCAACTCTGTTCCAGAACAGCGGTTCGCTCCCGGCCACCGTGCCAGCCAGTTACCTGACAGCCTACGAAACGATGCAGGTCCAGGTTGATACCAACGGCCAGGTCTCCGCACCGTTGCCTTTTACCGTTGGCAACACGCCCTATCTGGTCAATTCGATGATGACGAAATCCGCGACCAGCAGTGGCTGTCAGGTGCCGACAGCTACGACGTCGTTTCTTTATAGCGATCCCGGTGCAACCGTGTGGTTCTCCGTCGAGGGCGCAGTGGCCGGAGATCTTGTTCAAGTCGACTGGTACGCTCCGGGCGACAATCACTACGGGAGCACATTCTTCTGGAATCCTCTTTCCTCGGGTGGTAGCTGGTGTTTTTCGAACACCCTCGATATCTCCGGTGGCCCGACGGCCAACATGGGCGGCGACTGGCAGGTAGTGATCACCTGGAACGGCGCCCGGTTCTTCATGCTGCCGTTTACCATCGTATCGATCCCAGTTGGTTATTTCGCCGGAACCTGGATCGGGACAACCTCCCAGGGACTGCCGATGTCGATGACAGTGGCAGCCGACGAAATTACGTCGTACTCTTTCAGCTTTAACATCACCAGTCCCGCGGCCTGTGCAATGGGCGGTAATGTTCAATCGCCTTCCTGGGAGACCATCGGGATCCTCGGGAATTCTTTCTCCGAGTTCCCCGAGTTCCACGACGGCGTGCTCTCCGGCACGTTCCTATCCTCGACGCAAGCGAGTGGCGGCTTTACGTGGACGGAGAACAATACGGATTGCGATGCATCTTTCATCTTTACGTGGACGGCGACCAAACAGTAACGGCGTGCCGAAGTTGGCAACCGTCGCGGCCGCCCTGCACCAGGAGACGCCGATCACCGGCATCTGCTGGCGAGGAGTTTCGGACCACCTGGAGGTAAACGTCAACCCGCGGAATGGGCGTGGGCGCCGGGAAGAATGACGGCGTTAACTCGTGTTATCGGCAGGCATTTCGGCTAGCGTTTTTCGAACCAACGAGGCGAGCCATCCGCTGAGTGCAGGTCGCCCGCGTCGCCACCGCGCGGCGCGCCACGACTCAGCGGAACCGCCCGCCAACCAGGTGTTGCTGAATCCTGCTGCGGCCTGTCCCCCTGTTCATCTACTCTGGAAGGGAAGCTCCATGAATCTACGCTCGACGAATACGCGCCCAACTGGCGCGCGGGCCGGGAGCCCGTGCCACGCGGATACCCATGACGAATGAACGCGTGGTGGTGACTGGCGGCGCCGGCTTTGTTGGCTCCAATATTGTGCGCCACCTGCTGGAACGGGGCGCTTCGGTCGTCGTGCTCGACGATTTTTCCACCGGCAACGCCGTGAACCTCCCTCAGGCGCACCAACGCCTGGAAGTGGTGCGCGGCAGCGTCGCCGATTTCGCTCTGCTGCGCGACGTGGTGCAGGGCACCGGGCTGGTGATTCACGCGGCCGCCCGCAATATCATCGCCTCCACGCGCAATCCGCGCGACGATTTCGAGACGAATATCGGCGGCACGCTGAATGTGCTGCTGGCTGCCCAAGGAACGGCGGTGAAGCGCGTCGTCTATTCATCGTCGGCCTCGGTGTACGGCAACCCGCGTTACCTGCCCATCAACGAGGACGACGGCATCGACACGCTGACGCCCTATGCCGTTTCCAAACTGGCCGGCGAGAATTATTGCCGGGCGTTTTACGAGAGCCACGGCGTGTCCGCGGCGGTGGTCCGTTACTCCAACGTGTACGGCCCGGCGCAACGCCCCGACAATCCGTATTGCGGCGTCATCGCGAAGTTTTTCGAGTCGGCCCGCCGGGGGGAGCCATTGCGCATCCATGGCGACGGCGACCAGACGCGGGATTTCACGTACGTCGACGATGCGGTGAACGCCACGCTGCTGGCGGCCACTTCGCAAAAAGCCGACGGCCAGATCTACAATGTCGCCACCGGGCGCGAGACCACCATCAATCAACTGGCGCGCGCGGTGATGAAGATCGCCGGCGTGGAAGGGGAGCCCGAGTACATCGACCGCCGCGATATCGATAATATTCGGCGCCGGGTGCTGAATATCGAAAAGATCCGGCGCGAATTGCGGTGGGTCCCGGGCGTGACGCTCGAAAATGGCCTGCGAAAAACGTGGCTCTGGCTCACCGGGGGGTGCCATGAGCCGTCCTGAAACTCCGCTACGCGTGGTCTGCGTCGCTCCCGCGTGGAATGAGGAGAACCGGATCGGTGCCGTGGTGGAGGCGGCGCCGCGCGGCGTGGTGGAAGAGATGGTGGTGGTTGACGACGGCTCCACCGACCGGACGCGCGAGCGCGCCCGTGCCGCCGGAGCCACCGTGCTGGAGGGTGCGCATCGCGGCGTGGGCGCGGCCATCCGTCTGGGCATCGACTACGCCATCAGCCGCGGATACGATGTCGTAGTGATCGTCTCCGGCTCGGGCAAGACGCCCCCCGCGCAGATCCCGCGATTGCTCGGCCCAGTTCTCTCCGGCGAAGCGGAGTTCGCGCAAGGCTCGCGCTACACCGATGGCGGGAGATTCCTGCGCATGACGTGGTCGCGGAAAATCGGCACGCGCGCCTACACGTTTCTGTTTTCCCTGCTGGTGGGGCGGCGCGTCACCGATGCTTCCAGCGGTTTTCGCGCCATCCGCCTGGCGCTGTTCGCGGACAAACGCATCAACTTGTGGCAGTCCTGGCTGGACGGCTATGAGCTGGAGCCCTACCTGTTGTTTCAGGCGGTGCGCCTCGGTCATCGAGTGGTGGAAGTGCCCGTGACCATTGAATACCCGGACGTGATTCGCGGCCAGGCTTACACCAAAATGCGCGCCTGGACGGATTGGTATCGGATCTTCCGGCCGGTGTTGTTTCTCGCCCTGGGCTTGAAACGCTAAGCATGACCAGACGATTCGGCCGCTGGAGCAGCCCGCTGGAATGTGCAGCCGCGTTTCTGGTTTGCCTCGGCCTGATGGTATGGATTGAGTTCGCCGGGCCGGCCATCGTCGACAATGACGGTTATTATCACATCCGCTGGAGTTGGATGCTCCGGCAGTCGCTCCCACACCTGCCCCGGTTTGAATGGCTGCCTTTGACCGTGCTGCGGGCGCCCGATTATGTGGATCATCATTTCCTGTTCCACGTCCTGCTGACGCCGTTCACGTTCGGAGACCTGCGCGTGGGCGCCAAGCTGGCCGCCCTGTTATTCGCGGCGGTCGCCCTCACCGTCCTGTTTGCGCTTCTCGTCGCCTGGCGGATCCGTTTTCGCTGGTTCTGGCTGGCGTTGCTGGCGGCCGGCTCCGAACAATTCCTCTATCGCATGTCCATGACGCGCGCGCCCAGCCTCTCGCTGGCTTTGCTCGCGGGGGGCGTCTGGCTGATTCTGCGGCGCAGGCTGCGCCTGCTCGCGCTGCTGACCTTCGCCTTCGCGTGGATGTACAGCATGTTCCCACTGATGGTGGTCTTTGCGTTCGCATACGCGGTGACCGTGTACCTTTGCGAACGCCGCATCGACCTCGGCGCCTTCTGGGCAACCGCGATCGGAGCCCTGTTGGGGCTGCTAATTAACCCATATTTTCCGAAGAATCTCATGCTCATTTGGCGGCACCTCTGGATGCTGGGGACTTCGGTTCCAGGCGTGGACCCAGGCAACGAGTGGTTTCCGTTCGAGACCTGGGAGACGCTCACCTGGAATGCCGCGATCTGTGCCGCGTGCTTCATCGCGCTGCTTGCGTTCGACTATCGCAGGCGGCGGGACGACAACAAGCCCCTGTTCTTTCTGATGCTGGCAACCTTGTTTCTCATTTTCAATCTGCGATGGAGCCGCTTCGTGGAGTACTGGCCGCCCTTCGCGGTGCTTTTCGCGGCGTTCACGTTGCAACAGGCGCTCCCCGAGTTGCGCGGCCGTCTTCCTCGGCTGGGAATGGCGGCGCTGGTGCTGGCCGTGGGCGCGGCGCTGGCGATGAACGTCCGCGAGGCGCGGTCCGACGTCCGCACCGAGCCCGACCCCACGGCGCTGCGCGGAGCCGCCGGATGGCTCGCGCAACATACGCCCGCCGGGTCCCTGGTCTTCAATACTGACTGGGCGGAGTTCCCCATGCTCTTCTTCTACAACCAGCACAATGCGTGGGTTTGCGGCCTCGACCCCCGTTATTTGTCGGAGGCCGGCGCGGATTTCGGAAAGCTATACGAGAACATCACAGAGGGAAAGCAGGAGCATGCCGGACAGATAATTAGCAAGCGCTTCGGCGCGAGGTACGTTGTCGCCGACAACTCGAATGACGAATTTATCAAGGCGGCTCAGGCAAGCGGTGACTTTGAAACAGTCTACAGTGACCCGAACGCGCTGGTGCTTCACGTACGATGACGCCCATAAGTGAATTCAAAGCCCGCGCCGCTATCGCCCTTCTTTGTGGTCTGGTGTCGGCCGCGGCGGTGACGCCGTTCTTCGTCATGGGCCAGCCGTTGCCGGGAGGCAGCCGTTTGGACCTGCGCATGCCCGACACCCACGACATGTTCCTGCACTTTGACCAGATGCGGGACTTCTACCAGGGGCTGGCCGCCGGAGAATTGTATCCGCGCTGGGAGGAAGATACAAACTATGGCTTCGGCGCTCCCACCACCTGCTTCTATCCTCCGGGCGTCTACTATCTGACTGCCCTGTTGTATCTGCTTCTCCACGACTGGACACGGGTGTTACTGTGCGCCCACCTGGTGATCATGGTGGCTTCCGCGGCTGCGATCTATCTTCTGGCCCGTCGATGTATGTCGCGCGCGGCGGCGGCGGTGGCCATGACGGCGTATGTGATATTTCCCTATCACGCGATCGACCAGTATCATCGGGGAGCTTTGGCGGAGTTATTGGCGTTTGTATGGATGCCTCTGATCCTTCTGTTTGCGGACAAACTGTTCGCCACCTGCGGCAAAAGTGGTCGGTCGTCCAATTCGGGGACGGGCGACGACATTCCGCACCGGGAATCCGTTGAAGACACTCCACCGTTCACTGCGGAATCTCGTGCCTGTCTCCGAATTGGGACGCGCAGTGAGTTTCGCCGCAAGCTGTTCGCCGCCAGTCGCCCGCTGCTGCCGGCAGCCGGCCTGGCACTGAGTTACGGCGCTTTTCTCTGGTCGCATCCACCCACCGCGTTTCAGTTCTCTCTGGTCCTTTGCCCGTTCCTGCCGCTGCTGGCGCTGCTGCGCCGCAACTGGAAAAGGTTTTTGTGGGTTTGCGGCGGACTGGTGGTCGGCGCCGGGCTTTCGGCCGCTTATCTGTATCCGGCCGCAGTTGAACAGGGCCTCATCCGCCACGAAATCATCCAGAAGATATGGCCGTATCATGAGACCTACCTGTTCATGTACGCGGGTTATTCGAAACGGTACTTCGAGTTCTTTCAGCTTTTGAATGCTTCGTGGTGTTTGTATGTCGCATTTATTCTTTTTACGGCATTCGCGTTGCTGGCGTTCGGCGGATCACGACTCGCCCGGTCGCTCAGGGATAACATCGTAGTCTGGACCGGGATGGGGTGTCTTGCCAGCTTTTTGATGCTGCACATCTCCGCGCCTCTCGGACGCCGGATTCCCATGATCGACATTGGTGTGTTTTCGTGGCGTATGCTGGCCATAACGACGCTGGTGGCCGCGCTTCTGGCGGGTGCAATTGTCCAGGCGGCGACCGATGTGCGTCGCGCGCGTGGCCTGTTCGGCGTCGTCACGCTGGCCATGCTTTTCGGTGGCGGCCTTTTCACGATGTTCGGAATCATGGCGCCGGTGAACAAACAGGAAGCTTTCCAGCCGGAGGAAGACCATACCAACTATGCGGTCATTCCGCGCACGGCGCCCGCGCACACCGACGACCTGCCGGAGATGGACCGGACCAGGCTGGACGGCGGGGCCCCCGCGGCGGTGATCATCCACGAATGGGAGCCGCAGCACCGGGTGATCGGCGTGAAGAGCAGCGCAGCCGCACGCTTGTTCGTGCGAACCTTCAACTATCCGGGCTGGACTGCCACTCTCGATGGTCACCCGACGGCGCTCGCCACCGATGGAGAGACCGGCGCGATCCTGCTGGGTATTCCCGCCGGTGAGCATCTTGTGACCGTGGACTTCAAAGATACGCCGGCGCGCCGCCTGGGCGCCCGAATTACTCTCTGGTTTTTTTTGTTTGCAGTTGCCGCGTTGGCGACGGGCGCTTTCGCCAGACGGCCGAAGGAGGAGTTGTAATCATGGAGGATCTTATACCGCAAGTGGCAGTGGTTGGCTGTGGTTACTGGGGCAGCAAGCTGGTTCGGAATCTGCACAAGCTCAACTGCCTTCATGCGATTTGCGACACAAATGAAGTGCGCCTGGCGGAGTTGAGCGCGCTGTACAACGTGCCCTCGACCAGTAACTACGACGAGCTTTTACACGATCCGGAGATCCGGGGCGTTGTGATCGCCGCGCCGGCCGCCCGGCATTTCGAACTGGCGGAACGCGCGCTCATAGCCGGGAAGGACGTCTTCGTCGAAAAACCGCTGGCCCTTCGTGTCGAGGAAGGGCAGGCGCTGGTGAATCTGGCACGCGAACGGGAACGAATTCTGATGGTGGGTCACCTGCTGGAGTATCATCCCGCCATTCAGGAAATGCGCCGGTTCATGCAGGCGGGACGGCTGGGCCGCGTCCAATACGTGTATTCGTCGCGCCTGAATCTGGGGAAGCTGCGCACCGAGGAGAATATCCTGTGGAGTTTCGCTCCCCACGATATCTCCGCGCTTTTGTTCCTGCTTGGCGAGGAGCCGGTGACCGTGGCGGCCCACGGCGCCAGTTACATCCATCCGAATGTCTTCGACACCACACTTACTACCTGCGATTTCGCCAGCGGCGTGCAGGCGCACATCTTTGTAAGCTGGCTGCACCCGTTCAAAGAGCAGAAACTCGTGGTAGTGGGCGACCGCAGCATGCTGGTTTTCGACGATACAAAGAACGGCGAGAAACTGGTTTTCTATCCGCACCAGATCGAATGGACCGATCGCGTTCCGGTAGCTCACAAGGCGGAAGCGCAGAACCTTCCCATCCCCGCCGACGAACCGTTGTCACTCGAATGCCAGCATTTCATCGAGTGCATCCTGGAGCGGGAGACGCCGCGGACCAGCGGAGAGAAGGGCCTGCGCGTTCTCGCCATTCTGCAGGCCTGTGAGGAATCGCTGAAGAAGGGCGGTCAGCCGGTGGCGCTGAAGCCGAAGGCTGCGAGATACTCCGTTCACCCCACGGCGATCGTGGACGAGCCGTGCGAAATCGGCGATCGAACGCACATCTGGCATTTCGCGCACGTCATGTCCGGCGCGCGAATCGGTCGGGGCTGTATCATCGGGCAAAACGTGTTTGTGGCGGGGGGCGTGCGAATCGGCAACAATGTGAAGATCCAGAATAACGTCTCCGTCTATGCCGGGGTGGAACTGGAAGACGACGTGTTTTGCGGGCCGTCCATGGTCTTCACCAATGTCGTGAACCCGCGCAGTCTTATTATTCGCAAGCACGAATATAAGCGCACTCTGGTGAAGCGCGGCGCGACGCTGGGCGCGAACTCCACCATTGTCTGCGGGGTCACCATCGGCCAGTTTGCGTTCGTCGCCGCGGGCGCCGTGGTGACCCGCGATGTCCCCGATTACGCGCTGGTGATGGGCGTGCCCGCCAGACAGGCGGGCTGGACGTGCCAGTGCGGGAATCGTCTGCCGGAGGGCGGGCCGGCCATCCAGTGCGAGAGCTGTGGTGCGGGGTTCGAGGTAGTTGACGGCCTTCTCAGGGCGCTGGCTCCCTGACCTTCAGCAGCTGATCGGCAGGCACATTCTTCAGCTCCTGCACAATGCCCGAAGGCCAGTGAATCTCCACCAAATCCGCCGAGGCATCCTTCCCCAGGCCGAAATGCACCGGGCCGGCGCTAGAGGACGCGTAACCCACGGCTGTGGTGACGTGGTTGTATTGTGCGCCGCTTTTCGTCACTACTTTGATGCGCGCGCCGATGGCGTCACGATTGCTTTTCGTTCCTTCCAGGCGAAGCTCCAGCCAGTGATTCGACCCGGGGCTCTGGTTCATCCAGATTTCCGCGGGTGCGTTGAGCGCGCTCACCACGATGTCCAAGCGTCCGTCGCCATCCAGATCGCCCATGGCCGAACCTCGGTGCCGCGAGGGCGCCGTGGCCGCGAATCCGGCTTCCGCGGTGAGAGCGGCGAACTTCATTCCGCCCAGATTGCGGAACACCGTGTTATTCTGCGCCACCAGCAGATGGGACGACGCCAGCAGCGATTGCACGTGGCCTCGGGAGACGAAAATGTCCTTCCAGCCGTCGTTGTCGAAGTCGGCGATCATCGGTGAGTAACCGGACATGGGCGCGCTCAGTTGGCCCATCTTACTCGGCGCAGTTACTTCGACAAAGTCTCCCTTGCCCGTGTTCCTGTAAATCGGGAAGGTCTCGTTATCGAGCGCAGCGAGGCAGATATCAGGATAGCCGTCGTTGTCGAGATCCCGGAAATCC
>CAYVPZ010000118.1:0-9932 GCA_964453955.1 uncultured Solibacteraceae bacterium
TCCACTTGTCTCGCAACTGGTCTTCCAGCAGGAACTGGTTCGCGCAACCCGGCTGGCCGTTCACGCTGTTGTAGACGCACATCACCGACCACGCTTTGCCCTCCACCACGGCGTCGCGAAACGCGGGCAGATAGGTGTCCTCCTCGTCGTGCTTCGACACCTTCACGTCGATGGTGTGGCGCGCCGGCTCCGGTCCGCTGTGCACCGCGAAATGCTTGGGCGTCGACACCACGCGCAGGTATTTCGGATCGTCGCCCTGCATGCCGGTGACAAAGGCCACGGCCATGCGCCCGGTGAGAAATGGATCTTCTCCATAGGTTTCCTGGCCGCGGCCCCAGCGCGGGTCGCGGAAGATGTTGATGTTCGGCGACCAGAAGGTGAGCCCTTCCATGAGGCGGCGACGGCCCGCGCGCACGGCCATGTTGTTCTTGGCCCGCGCCTCGGTCCCGATCGCCACGGCCATGTCGTGGATGAGCGGCGCGTCGAAGCTGGCGGCCAGGCCGATCGGCTCCGGGAATACCGTCGCCGTGCCGAAGGCCACCCCGTGCAGCGCTTCGCTCCACCAGTCGTAGGCAGGCACATTCAGGCGGGGAATCGGGCGCGACTGGTTCACCAATTGCGAAGCCTTCTCCTCCAGCGTCATCCGGCCGAGCAGATCGTCCGCGCGCTGGTCGATGGGGAGCGACGGGTTCAGATACGCGGGCTGCTGGGCCCATGCGCAGACGGCCACGAAGGCGCCTGCCGCGATTTTCGAGATCCACATGAAACAGAGCGTATCACGGACATGCGGCGACAGCCGCGTTTGTGCGGCGCCGCGCGCCCATTCACTTCGCGCCGGTGAGCAGCGCCAGCTCCAGCCACTTCCAGGCGCAGTCCACGTCCGTGAAACCGATCTCGCGCAGCCACGCCAGTTGCGTCTCCACGTCCAGCAGCTTGTTCGACGGGTCCTCGTCGCCGCGGCGCACGTCGAGGGCATCGATGAAACGCTGGTGCAGCGCCTCGCTGGGCGAGGAGACGTGCTCCAGATTCAGGAAAATGCCGCCGGGCGCCAGCACTTCGAACACCTCGGCGTAGAGGGCGCGCTTTCGCTCATGGGGGAGGTGGTGGATGGCGAAGCTGGAAACCACCGCGTCAAAGCGCCCGAGATTCGGCAGCGGCTCGTTCAGGTCGTGGGCCACCACTTCCACGCGCGGGTCCAGGCCGAAACGCGCGCGCAGCCGCTCCAGCATGGTTGCGGAGAAGTCCACGGCAACCGCCTGCACTTCGGGACGCGCCAGCTTCACCAGGGCCAGCAGGCGGCCGTCGCCGCTGCCCAGATCGAGAACGCGCGTGGGCCGCGCCGGCAGAAAATCCAGCAGCACCGCTTCCCCTTCGGTGCGATGCGGTATGCTGTCCGCTCTCTCCAGATAATCCAGAGCGTGCTCGGCGGAGGTCCAGAGGTTGACGTTTCCCATATCCTCCGAGTCATAACATATTCCTGGAACCCGACGCCGCCGGCATCGTAGTAACAAATAATGCTGCACGATCTTCGCTACGCCATCCGTATGCTGCTGAAGAGCCCGGGGTTCACGGCCATCGCCGTGGCCGCCCTGGCCCTCGGCATCAGCGCCAACACGGCCATCTTCACCGTGATTGACCGTGTTCTGCTGCGGCCCCTGCCCTACAAGGACGCGAACCGCCTGGTGTATCTCGAGCGCAAGTTCCCCGACGGCAACGGCGGCTCTGTCTCCATCCCGAAGTTCAACGTCTGGAAGACCGCCACCAGCATCGAAAACGCCTCGGCCTACGATTTCGGCGGCTCCGGCATGAACCTCTCTTCCGACGGCCTGCCCGAGCAGGTGAAGACGATACACGTCTCCGAGAACTACTTCCGTTTATTCGCGGTGAATCCCATTCTGGGCCGCACCTTCACGCACGACGAGGACACTCCGAACGGTCCCCGGGTGGCGGTGATCGGCAACGGATTGTGGAAGCGGCGCTTCGGCGGGGATCCGAACCTTCCCGGCCGGGCCATCCTGCTGAACGGCGAGCCATACACGGTGATCGGCATCATGGGCGCGGATTACGAAAGCGATCCCAAAGCGGACGTCTTCATCCCGCTGCAACCCGACCCGAACAGCACCAACCAGGGGCACTATCTTTTTGTAGGCGCGCGCATGAAGCCCGGCGTCACCATGCCGCGCCTCAACGCGGAGTTGAAACTGGTGGGCGACAAGTTCCGGCGCCTGTATCCGCAATGGATGGACAAGACCGAGAGTGTTGGCGCCGTGACCATGCGCGAGTTTGAAACCGGCCCGGTGAAGACCACCCTTTGGATTCTGCTGGGCGCGGTCGGTTTTGTGCTGCTGATTGCCTGCGCCAACGTGGCCAATCTGCTGCTGGTGCGGGCGGCGTCGCGGAGCAGGGAGATTGCGGTTCGCGTGGCCATTGGCGCGGGCAGGAAGCACATCTTCCGCCAGTTGCTCACCGAAAGCGTTCTTCTGGCCGCGGCGGGCGGTGTGGCCGGAGTTTTCCTCGGGAGCGTCGGATTGCGCCTGCTGCTGTCCTTTGCGCCGGGCGACCTGCCGCGTATGCCCGACGCCGAAAACCTCAGCGCCCTGACCCTGCTCGACTGGCGCATTCTGCTGTTCACGCTGGGTGTGTCCCTGCTTACTGGTGTCGTATTCGGACTGGTGCCCGCTCTGCAGATTTCGCGGCCCGATCTCAACCAGGCGCTGCGCGAGGGCGGCGCGCGAACAACAGGCGGATCGCGGCGGCAACTGACCCGCAGCGTGCTGGTGGTGACGGAGATCGCTCTCTCCCTGGTGCTGGTGATCGGCGCCGTGCTGATGATTCGGACCTTCGCCGCCGTCAGCAGCGTGAAACCCGGTTTCGACACCGCCAACGTGCTCACCATGAAGACGTCCCTGGCAGGCGTGAAGTATGACACCGCGGCGAAAATGGAAGCGCTCATCCGCAACATGCAGGAGCACTTCGAATCGCTGCCCGGAGTGGAGGCCGCGGCCTACGCGTTCAATTTGCCGGTGGAGGGTGGGGTCGACCTGCCGTTCACCATCGTCGGGCATCCCCCGCCCCACGGCGACCCGTATCAGGGGGACCAGCAATACCGGCTCGTGAGCGCCCACTATTTCCACGCTTTGGGCATTCCATTGCGCCGCGGGCGCCTGTTCAACGACGCGGACTCCAGCCGGGGCGCGCCCGTGGTGATCCTCAACGAAGCGTTCGCGAAAAAGTACTGGCCGAAGGAAGACCCGCTGGGCCAGACCATCATGATCGGCCACGGCCTCGGGCCCGAATTCGAGGACAAGCCCCGGCTGATCGTAGGCATTGTCGCCAATGTGCGCGAGCAGGGGCTCGATCAGGACCTGGTCCCGGTGTATTACGTGCCGGAGTCGCAGGCCCCGGATGGAGTGGTCGCGCTGGGCAATCGCGTGCTACCGTCCTCATGGATCCTGCGTACGCGCGGCAACCCGTCCGCACTCGCCGGCAGCGTGCAGCGAGAGACGCTGCGGGTGGATCCGCAACTTCCCGTCGCGCAGATCCTCTCCATGGCCCAGATCGTTTCGAAATCCACCGCCCGGCAGAACTTCAACATGCTGCTGCTGGGCATCTTCGCCGGGGTGGCGCTGCTGCTGGCGGCGGTGGGCATCTACGGCGTGATGGCCCACACGGTGGAACAAAGGACCGCCGAAATAGGCATTCGAGTGGCCCTCGGCGCGCGGCAGATGCAGATGCTCGTGCTGATCATGCGGCACGGCCTGCTGCTGGCGGGCATCGGCGTGGCCGTCGGCCTCGCAGCGGCCTACGGGCTGACGCGCCTGCTGGCCGGCCTCCTTTTCGGGGTTACCGCCAACGACCCGGCTACGTTTGTGATCGTCTCGGTCATCCTCACGACAGTTGCGCTGCTGGCCAGTTTCATCCCGGCCCGCCGTGCCGCCCGCGTGGACCCCGTCGTCGCTCTGCGCTGTGAGTGAGCCGCGCGACTGTCCGTAAAATGCTGTGGAATTCCTATTGACTGAGAGTACCGGTACCAGTAGTATTAGGAATCCAGAATCTGACGGGTACCTATGCGGGCAGTTTCACCAGAGAACTATCTGCTGTTGTCGCCTCTCGCCGCAGTGCGGCTGGGAGGGACTTTGGAAAACGCCAAAGCCGGCCATTTCGTGACCATCCCCGCGGGCCTGACGGTGGCGCTGGACGGCGCTTCCTCCATCAGCGGGCTGATCGATGTGACCTGCGAGGGAACCCGCTACGCCATCTTTCAGGTGGACCTTGAGGAACGCGCCGAGCCGCTGGTGGGAACTTCACTCGCTGCGCATTCGTAGTCCATATTGGAAACAACGCCCATGGTCAAGTTCCTGCTGTGGTGTATTCTGCTGTTCCTGTGCTGGCCGCTGGCTCTGGTGGCCCTGATTGCCTACCCGTTCGTCTGGCTCCTGTTGCTCCCGTTTCGAGTGGTGGGGATTGCGGTGGGCGGCGCGCTAAGCCTCGTCTGGGCCGTCGTGACGCTGCCGCTGCGGCTGGTGCGCGCCATCTGACCCGCTACTGGCAGCACTGCACGCCGAGCTCGTCGAACAGAATCCACGTGGCCCGCGCGTAATTGATGAAGGACGTCTGATAGCCGACGTAAGCATTCAGCAGCGAGTTCTCCACCGTGGCGAGTTGAGTCTGCGCCTGTAGCAGCTCGAACACAGTGGTGCCGCCCAGTTCGTACTTCTGCTGCTCGGCGTCCACGTTCTTCGCCGACAGATCGCGCGCGTTCGTCGCCGCCTCGATGGCCGCCTTTGCCAGCGCCAGGCTGTCCAGCGACTGCTTCACGTCCTGAATAATCTGCTGTTGCTCCTGGCGCTCCGTGTAACGGTCTCGCACCTTGTTCACCAGCGCACTGGCCAGGCTGGCCTGCGCCGCGCTGTTTCGAAACGCCAGGTTGAACTGCAGACCCACCTGATACCACGGCGCATTGAAGCGCAGCATCTGGCTCAGCGCGTCGCCCAATCCGCCGGGGATGAAGGAGGTTGGTCCGCCCAGCGGACCGGTGACGGGAATCTGATTTCCGCCCAGGCCGTTCGACCCGCCCTGCACGTTCAGGTTCAACTGGGGCTTGAGCGAATCGCGGGCCACGCGCGCGTTGAGGTCGTCCAGCGACTCGCTGCGGCGCAGCGCGCTCAGTTCCGGCCGGGTGCGCATGGCCCTCTCCAGGGCGACGTCCAGAGGGTCGATGGTCCGCAGAGGCAGCGTGGAAGGATTGTCCTCCAGCACCATCTCGAGGCTGCGGGTTTCCGGCTGCAGATCGGCGCCAATCAGACGGCGCAGCACGTCGAGCTGCGCGCGATACGCGTACTGCGCCTGCAACAGGTCGAGCCTCCGCTGCGCCACCTGCGATTCGGACTGGTAGATGTCCAGCTTGGGGAGCGCGCCCAGATCGAGCGCCTGTTTGTCGCGGTCGTAGGAGCGCTGCGCGAGATCGAGCGAGCGCTCGGCGACGCGAATGCTGTCGCGCGCCTGGATGGCCGCCCAGTACTGCCCGGCGGCGCTCGCGATGCTGTTGGCAATGGTTCCTTCGTCCTGTTCGCTGGTGATCAGCAGGCGGGTGCGCGCTATGATGAGCGGCGCCCGGTACTGCAGATTGGTGCGGTTCTGCAGCAGCGGCTGGGTGAGGTTGAAGTTCAGCGTTCCGGTAATGCTGGGGTTGAAGTAGTTGTACTGGCTGTTGCTGGAGTAGCGGTTGCCGTCGAAACTGGTGGCTACGGTTTGCCCGGTGGGCAGCAACTGCTGGAAGCCGATTTGCGCGGTGTCGCTGAGAGTGTTCAGCGTCGGCGCGCCGCCGATCTGGCTGTACTGCGGCGTATCGGTTCGATTGGTGTTGTAACCCAGACTCACCTGCGGGTCGAAGGGCGCTTTCGCGGCGGTCACGGCGGTGGCCGCGGTCAACACGTCCAGCCGCGTCAGTTGAATGTCGGTGGAGTTCTCGAGCACCAGCTCGATGAAATCCTTCAGACGCAGATACAGCTTGCCGTCGTGAATCCGCTCGCTCAATCCCGCGACCGTGTGCATGCGCACTTCGGCCGGTGGCGGATACAACCGCCGGTAGATGCCATCCACAAAAGGAAGCGACGCGGCCACGCACGACGACGCGGCCAGCAGGAGCACGATGCCGATTCGTGGGACACGCGACGCCAGTCGCGTTCGTGCCGGGGTGTCCAGTTTACTCATATCGAAGCGCCTCGATGGGATCGATCCGCGATGCCTTCAACGCCGGGTAGATCCCGAACACCACGCCCACCGCGGCGGACACTCCGAAGGCCATCAGGATGGAAGAGCTGGTGACGATGGTTTTCCATTGCGCGGCGTGGGCGATCATCCACGAAAGCAGGTAGCCGAAGGCGATGCCCAGCAGGCCGCCGCCCACCGAGATCAGCACCGATTCCACCAGGAACTGCCGCACGATGTCCGAACGCCGCGCCCCCACCGCGCGCCGCACGCCAATCTCCCGGGTCCGTTCCAGCACGGTGGCCAGCACGATGTTCATGATTCCGATGCCGCCCACCAGCAGCGAAATGGCCGCGATGGCCACCATCACGTACGTGAAGATGGTCTGCGACCGCTGCTGTTCGGCCAGCAGCGCGGCCGGAATGGTGACGTTGAAATCCTGTACGTTGTGGTGCGTGGAGTTCAGAATCGCGCTCACCACGCGAGCGGTTTCGATGCTGTCGGCGCCGGCCGCCAGCCGCAGATCCACGCCGTCCAGGTCGTCCTTGAAACTGCCGCCCTGGTCCCAGAAGCGATACTGATACGTGTTGAGCGGCACATAGACAATGTTGTTCGGATCTTCCGTGGCGCCGCCTGCCTGGTCCGCCGGGGTTTCCACCTGCGGTCGCAAAACGCCCACCACCTGTAGCCACGCATCGTTCACCTTGACGAACTTACCCACCGCCGGGCCGTATCCGAGCGCGCCGGTTTTCGCCGTCTCGCCCAGCACGCAAACGGCGGCGCTGGCCTCGTCGTCGGAATCGTCGAAGAAGGTCCCCTCCTCGATCGCCCAGTTGTGGATGCCCGCATACGACGGCCGCACCCCGTACAACTCCGGCAGCTCGTGCGCGGGCCGCGGAAGCACCCGCGCCGGATGCAGGCTGCGCCGCGCGGAGATCAGGGCCACGCCCTCCACGTTGGCGGTGACGATGCGAACGTCCCGCTCGGTGAGCCCGGGCGAGGAGCGGCGGCGCTGCTGCAACTCTTCCTGGCTGGAGGCCGGCCGCGATTGCACCAGAATATTGCGCACGCCAAGCTGCTCGATAAACCGCAGCGATTCCTCCCGCGCGCCCGCGCCAATCGCCAGCATGCCAATCACCGCGCCCACGCCGAAGATGATCCCCAGCGCGGTCAGAAACGTCCTCGTCTTCTGCGAAAACAGGCTCTGGAACGCGAGGGCAAAGTCGGACCAGTAGCGCGCCGGGCTCCAGGCGGACATGGCCGCGCTCATTTGCGAATGGCCTGCGAAGCCGTGCCGGCGTCGCTCTTCTTTTTCGTTTGTTGATTCGGGTCGGCCAGCGCCACCACCTGGTGCTCCGGCAACCCCGCGATCACCACCTGGCTCTCGCTGCGCCGCACCAGCTTCACATCGCGCGGCGCAAATCCGCTTCCCGAAGGCACATACACGAATGTCCTCCCGTTTGCTTCGAACAACGCCTGCGCGGGCAGCCACAGCGCTCCGCGAACGGTATCGGTGGTGATGGCCACGCGCGCGCTCATGCCCGGCCGCAACTCCGGCGCCGGATGCTCCAGCGTGATCTGGCAATCGAAGTGGCGGTCCCACGGCGCCCCGGTGGTGCCGCCCATGTCCTTCACCCGGCCGCTGAAGCGCTTGCCGGGCGCCGCGATTACCTGCACTTCCACCTGCTGGCCCACGGCAATGTGGCCGCGGTCCACTTCGGCGATGGTCGCGGTCACCTCCCAGGTGCTCAGGTCGGGAATCTCCACCACGGCCATACCCGGATTCACCCGGTCACCAATCTGGAATGGAGAAAGCGTCATGCCATCGAAAAAGAAATTCAGCGCCGTGTTCAGCTTCACCGCCACATACCCGGCGCGATGCGTTGTGAGGATCATGGCATCGATGTTCCGTTGGGCCGATGCCGCCTGCACCTGAGCCTTCGCGCGCGCCGCTTCCTGCGTGGCGATCGCCGCTTCATTGGTGGACTTCCGGTTGGCCAGATTCTTCTCCAACTCGGCCAGCGTTGAGCGCGCGTCCGCCACCGCCATGTCGTTTTCTTTCGCCGTGATGGCCGCGCTGATGGGGTCCTTCTGCGCTTCCAGCTCGGCCAGGCGCACGTCCGATTTCGCCTTCAGCAACGCGTAGCTGTCCTCCTCCTTCTGCGCCTCCAGTTGCGCCCGCGCCTGCGCCACCCTCTGTTCCGCTTCGGCCACGTCGGCCTCGGCCTCCCTCAGGTTGAATTCCTGCTCGGTGGTGTCGAACTCCACCACCTTGTCACCGGGCGCAACCAGTTCGCCGGACTTGCGCAGGTACGTAATGTGGATCTCGCCGCCGCCGGTCATCGGCGCGGTGAGCGACTCCGAGTTGCCGCCGTGCAACTCTCCGCGCGCATGTACGGTGAAGGTCACGTCGCCGCGCCGGACGCGCGCCACCGGAATGGGCGCCGCGCCCGTGGACACCACCCTCTGGTACGCCCGCGCCACCATCCAGACGACGCCCCCCACCGCGGCCATCACAATCGCCGTGGCAGCAACTCGCCGGGCCAGCGCGCGCCCGCGCCTTTTCGGCAATGGCACGGTTTTCGGCGGCGCGGGGGCCGTCAGCAGACTGGCACTCATTGGCGTCCCCCCGGTTCCGGCGGTTCTTCCAGAGTCACCCGCGTGCCCGGCGAGACCCCGCCAATGGCCACCTCGTCCGGATTGCGCGCCAGCACGGCCACTTCCCGCGGCGCATATACGGAGCCCGCGCGAACGTACACCACCGGCTTCCCGCGCAACGTGAACAGGGCCTTCGCGGGGATGCTGAGCGTATCGGGAATGCGCGTGATGACGAAGTCCGCCGCGGCGTTCATCCCCGGCCGTAGCCGGGTGTCCGGCGGAACGATGATGGCGTATGCCTTGAAGCTGCGGATGGGCGGCCATTCCCCGAAAGACTGTTCGGTAAGCGGCGATACCGACCCGAGGCGCGCCTCGAAGGTCTTCTCCGGATATGCGTCCACGTGCACCAGCACCGCCATCCCCGGCTCGATTTTGCCGCGATCCACTTCATCCACGCGGCTCTCCATCTCCATCGACGTGAGATCCGGCACTTCGCCAATCAGCGCGCCGGGCCAGGCGTGATCGCCCACCTTGAATGGCTGCCGGTTCATCCAGCCCTGCGAAGAGTTCATGGCGTAGGTCACGAAGCCTCTCAACGGGCTGCGCACTTCCATCTTCCCGAGCTGGTCGCGGGTCAGGTCGATCTCCTGCTGCTGCTGATCGCGCAGGCGGGTGGCCGAGGCGATCTTCGCTTCGTTCGATTTCACGTGCAGCCCAATCGCGGCCTGCTCCACGCGCAGCTTCTCTTCGGCCATGCCCAGGTCGATGCGGCTCTCCTCCCCCTGAATCTGGCTGACGATGGTCTGCTTCGACGCTTCGAGCTTCGCGCGCTCCACGGCATAGCCGGCCTGTTCGAGGTCCAGCTTGTCCTGCTCGGCTGTGATGCGCGCCAGCGCCACCGCCTGATCGAGCGTGGCCTGCGCCTGTTTCAGCGACGCGGCCCGCTCCTGCAGTTGCTGCTGCGCGTGGCTGGGGTCGAACCGGATGACCACGTCGCCCGCCTCCACCGTGCTGCCCGCGGGCGCCAGCCAGACAATCTGCAGATCGGGCACGCGTTGCGGAGCAGTCAGCGCAGCCGAACGCCGCGAGGTCAGCTCTCCGCGCGTGTGCACCAGAACCAGGAA
>CAYVPZ010000119.1:0-9930 GCA_964453955.1 uncultured Solibacteraceae bacterium
GCGGAGCCAATATCAACACCGACTGGAGCACGCACGAGCCAGCCAGCATTCTGCACGAGTGCGCAATCCGTGGGAACTATGAAACAGCACGATTCCTGATCGACCACGGTATCGATATGACCGTTCGCGATCATCGCTGGAATGCGACCGCGGAAGGGTGGGCGCGCTACGCCGCCAGGGACACGGACATGGCGGAGTTCCTGGCTCGCGCCGAGAGCGCTCGAAAAGCAGCACAGTCCCCCTGAAAAGGGCACGGTCGCGGCGTTCGGGTTCCGACGTGGCGAATCGTTTACCAGGTCGCGCCGGATGCGATCGTGATTCTCGACGTCTTCAGCAAGAAGACCCGGCTATACCGGTTCAGATCGTAGAGGTCTGCCAAAGCGCCTGGCTGTCTACTTGCGGGCGATTTCGGTCAAGGAGTACACATGAAGCGTATCAAGAAGCAACGTTTGGAACGTGCGCTGGCGCATCGGCTGGGATCGAGTCAGTCGCGCGTCGCCAAGATGGAAGCCGCCGACCGCTCGGTTTCGCTCGATTTAGTCGTGCGGTCGCTCCTGACCATCGGAGCTACCGCAACCGATATTGCCAGGTGGATAAGGCGTGCGGAAACCAAGCGAGCGGCCTGAAGACGCGCCTCCCCAGTCGGCATTCGAATCTGCAACCTGCAAACTCCAAACTCGCGTCACTACCCGGCCGGCACGCTCCGCCGGAGGGCGCGACGCAGTGAACGTTTGTGCCACCGTTCCCCCGAATCGCCGCACCCGGCCCGCGCATCACCTATCATGGACAGAGGAGAGAACCCATGGCATTTGAACTTCCGCCGCTCCCGTACGCCGCCGATGCGCTGGAGCCGTACATCGACAAGACCACGATGGAGATTCATCACGACAAGCATCACGCCGCGTACGTGACCAACCTGAACAAGGCGCTGGAATCCGCCCCCGACCTGCAGGGCAAGAGCCTGGAGCACCTGCTGGCGGACAATCTGGCGAACGTGCCGGAGGCCATCCGCACCGCCGTACGCAACAACGCCGGAGGCCACGCCAACCACAGCCTGTTCTGGAAGATCATGCAGCACGGCGGCGGCGGCGAACCCGCCGGCCAGCTCGGCGCGGCCATCGCCAGCACGTTCGGCAGCTTCGCCACCTTCAAGGAGAAATTCGGCGCGGCCGCCATGGGCCGGTTCGGCTCCGGCTGGGCCTGGCTGGTGAAGAAAGGCGGCAAGCTGGAGATTACCTCCACGGCCAATCAGGACAGCCTGCTGATGGAAGGTCTGGAGCCAGTATTCGGCCTCGACGTGTGGGAGCACGCCTACTACCTGAAGTATCAGAACCGACGCGCCGAGTACATCCAGGCGTGGTGGAACGTGGTGAACTGGGCCGAGATCGAGACGCGTTTCTAAATAACCGAGGGACACGCGGGAGGGGCAATTCAGGGGACACTCAATCTGATCTCCGGATCGGCCCGAACTGTCCAGATAGGGTGTCCCCGGAATCGCCCTCACGTTTTTCCGTCCGGCCCTTCCTCCCCCACCATCTTGCAAGCCCCAGGGTCGGCTGACACAATGAGCAGAGGCCTCTGAATGCAACTGCGAGTACTGGCGTTTGTACTGGCCGGCGGAAAGGGCACGCGCCTTTACCCACTCACCAAGGAACGGGCCAAGCCCGCCGTTCCCTTTGGCGGCCGCTATCGAATCGTCGACTTCGTTCTCAGCAATCTGGTCAACTCCGGCATCTACTCGGTCTACGTGCTGGTTCAGTTCAAGAGCCAGTCGCTGCTGCAGCACCTGAGAGAGGGGTGGGAAGCCGCCAGCCTGCTGCGCAACCACTTCATCATCCCGGTGCCGGCGCAGATGCGCACTCCCGGAGAGGACTGGTATCGCGGCACCGCCGACGCCATCTACCAAAACATCAACCTGATCGAGCAGGCCGACCCGCACCTGGTGTGTATTTTCGGAGCCGACCACATCTACCGCATGAACATCCGCGAGATGGTGGAGTACCACATGCAAAAGCGGGCGCAGGTCACCGTTTCCGCGATTCCGGTGGAACGGGAGTACTCGGCCGAGTTCGGGGTGATCGAGACCAACGAGGAAGGCCAGATTGCCGGCTTCCACGAGAAGAACCCCGCGGCGCCCACCATGCCCGGCGACCCCAACCGCGTGTACGCGTCGATGGGCAATTACATTTTCTCCACGCGCGCGCTGATCGAACAGCTCTATGCCGACGCCGAGCGGGAAGACAGCTCGCACGACTTCGGCCGCGACATCCTGCCCCGCATGATCGGCCAGTACGACATGTACGCCTACGATTTCCAGACCAACCGGATTCCCGGCGATCCCCCGGGCGCCCCGGTGTACTGGCGCGACGTGGGGACGCTGGACGCTTATTTCGACGCCAGCATGGACCTGCGCTCGGTGTCGCCGGTGCTGAATCTGTATAACCGCCAGTGGCCGCTACGCACGGCCGGCTACTCCGACGCGCCCGCCAAGTTCATCTTCGATGCCGAGGGGCGGCGCGGCACCGCGCTCGACAGCATCGTCTCCGGAGGGACTATTCTGTCGGGAGGCATGGTGCGCACCTCCGTGCTGGGCCGCGGCGTGCGCGTGCATTCCGGCGCGTACGTGGAAGATTCCATCATCTTCGACAACTGCGATATCGGGCGCCGCGCCAAAGTGCGCCGGGCCATTCTGGATAAGAACGTGAGGGTGCCGGAAGAGGCCACCATCGGCTACGACCTGAACGAGGACCGCAAGCGCTACTACGTCACCGACAGCGGCATCGTGGTGGTGGAAGGGCACCGCTCGCTGGTGGATATCGCTTCGGTGACGCTGTAAGAGGGCGGTGTGGGTTCGACGGTTATGAGCGGCGCAGGTCCGAGATGGCGACAAACCCCTCGCGTGGATTGACCGACTATTGCGAAAGGGTTTCGCAACACTGCCGACATGAATGACTTTCCTCCGGACACTCCCACTTGGCCCCATTTTGTGCCTGATTTTCGCAACGCTGGAATCCGCAATTTCTGGGCCTTCCGTTGACCTTGCGAAACTCACTACCTGTGAAACACGGGGAGGCAGGGGCATGAACCTCATCGTAAAGCCGGACAACACCAGATGCTACAATCGTTGAGCGAAAAGGGGGGCGTATGTGCCCAGGATGCGGCGGCTCCGGTCTTATTCCATGCAGAGTGTGGGGTGGGACCGGGGAAATAGTTTACCCCGAGGCGTACCCGGACAAATGCCCGTCCTGTCGTGGTAAAGGCAAGGAAGAGTGTCCGCGGTGCTCCGGCAGCGGAAGCACTTTTTAGAAAGTGTCGTGATACGCAGAGGAACGCTTTGCGGAACAGGGGAGATTTGCCTCAACGATTACTACCTTGTGCCGTAGCCGAAGATAAAGGACGTCTGTGCTATCCTGCGGACGTCTGGGTTCCCACGATTTCACGAATTGACTATCCGGAAGGTGCGGGCGATGTCGTCGTAGTCTTCGTTGTAAGCGTAGAGAACAGCCATGTCCTGTTGGGGTGCGCCTCCGACGTGTCCAATAGGGCCGTCAAACAGAGCAATTTTTCCGGTAACAACGAATTCTGTTTTTCAAAAGATGAGGTGGTAGTTTTTTGCCCGTAAGGTCCTGCCGCTCTGATATCCATACCACTGAGAAGACCGGTCTGTAATGAGCTCTGGGCGATCAAGCGGAATGTGGTACACAATCGTCGCGTGCTCCTTCCCGCCGATCGCGATCGATTTAACCTCCAGAACGCAGTGTCCATGTCGTTCTGCAATGGCCGCCAAATTCCTCTGCATTTCCACAAGACGCACAGGATCAGCCGGTCCGATTGCAATCTTGAGATCGGCGCCCTTCGGGCCGGCGAACTCTGGCTGTGTGGGGTCATATCGCCTCAGACTCCGCAACCGATCCCAAAAGCCGTATTCACGCCAGCCATTCGGAAACGTGACTTCAAACCCCCAATGGGCATTGCGATAACGGAACATTGGAAAACCCTGAATAGATCATACAGCCGCGATGAGGCGGCGTTGTTGAGGGTCCCAGAGCCGCGTCGGACGTCGCGCTGTCATTCATCCGCAAAGTGCTCATGCTGCGCAGTATGAAGAGGCGGACTGCGGACAGTGTTGCACAAAGGACCCTTTGCCAGACACGGCGCGAATAAACTCAGGTCCGTTTCTGCCAGTGCGACGGATCGCGGCTGGCATGGAAGCACGCAATCACGATCAGGGCGTCACCTTCGACGACAAAGAACAGCGAGTACGGGAAGCGGCGCAACAGGGCGCGGCGGACATTTTTGAACACGGCGGGGAACTGCCGGGGATTATCGCTCATCCGTTCGATCAGGGCGTCAATCGCCTGGCGAAGACGCCGGCCTTGCCCGGTGGCTTCGCCTTCATACCAATCCTGCGCCTCGATCAACTCCTCCCGCGCGGCCTGAGTGAAGATAATCGAATACACTATGGGCAACGCCGTTCAAGTTCGGCTTTCAGGGATGCCCACGTTACGCCATTGGGCCTGGCCTCGTCGAGTGAATCGAGGCGGCGTTCCAGCTCGGCTTCCTGCGCGCTGGTCAAGGGAAGCTGCTCCTGGTCGAGACTATCCCAAAGCTGCGCGATGAGCGCCAGACGTTCCGGAGGCGTCAAACGAACGATCTCGTCAGGAGTGAGCGATTCCATGCTTCCCAGCCTACGAAAAAGAGCGCGTTGGGGGCAAGGCCCTCAGAAAACGGCTTCGGCCGGGCACCGCTCACTGGTGGACATCGCCTCGGTGACGCTGTAGAGCTGGACATCCCCCGGCTACGGGCTGGCCGGCCCCTTGTGGTGTTCTTCTTCCGCGACCACGATTCCCGTGAGCAGGAGGGCCGCAGCCACGGATGCCGTGACGACAACCACTTTATGTCCGCCGCCGGCCGGCTCCACCTGGTTTGCCTCCGCCACCTGTTTCGGTTTTTCGATCTGCGGGTAGTCCTCGCCTTTCTTCGGCGGCCGGATTATTCCCTCAATAGTGATGTCAGGCGGCGGCGGGAGTTTATTCTTCTTGTTCTGGTCCTGCTGGTCGATCTGTGCATCCAGGATCTTTTGCAGGGCGGCGTCGGGGTTGTCGATTTGGAAACGGACGCCGGTGACTGGATCCTCGATATAGTATTCTCCGTTGGCGCCCTTCGAAACGGAGCCCGTCACCGACTTTGACTTGCATGGCGTTCCGACGTTGGCTGCATCGGTGACGGTGATCTTCAGGCCGGTGTTCGCGTTCGGATTGGCCGTATTCGTCACAAAACCGCAGACCCGCGCCTTTTGGCCGGTGCGGTTCCACAGCCAGCCGAACGCGCCGTTGGGATCTACCGTCAACTCGGTCTTCACCCCGGTGTAGGTGTTGGTAATGAACAGTTGCTGGTTCGGCGCCTTGCCCTCCCTCGAGATAACGCCCTCGACACACGGATTGACCCGGAGGGTGGGGGTTACGCCGCCTTTGGGTGCGGGTTCCATCTTCCCGGTCACAATGGACTCACGCGGTGGTTTGCGTTTGCCCTCCTTAATCCAGCCGTCGACCACCCCACAATGGACGCCGGGGCTCAGTTCAATCCGTATGCCGGTTGTCGAGTCCACCAGCCAATAGCGGCCATCGGCGTCTTTGGTGACCACTCCGGAGAACGTTCCGACGTTCACCGGATCCTTGCTGGGCGGTGCGAACACGTTCACGCCCACCACCAGGCCGGTGTTGGTCTTGGGGTCGGCTTTTTGCAGCACGGCGCCGGCAAAGGAGACGCGCTGGCCGTTTTTCAGGGTGCCGTTTGCGACCGCCGCGTTCACGGCGGGGCCGGTCAGTTCGTAGCGCACGCCGCGCGCTTCGTCGTCGATGTACACTTTCTGCGGCGGACCCGCCTCGATGGTGATGGTCCCCTGCCCGCAGAAGGGCGCGGGACAATTTCCCACGCCGGCGTTGGCCGGTCCACCACCGCCAGGGCGGGCCGGCATTTGTCCTCCGCCCGACGACGGCGATTGTGGACCGGGGCTGAACTCGATCATGGTCCCGGGCCCCATCGAGTCGACCACCGTCGACCCGTCGCTGATCACGCGCACCGATCCGCCCCACACCGCCACCGCAACCGTGCCGCTCAACAAGGCGAGCGAGGCCGTGGCCGGGCCATGCGGTTGCACGTCGATGAACCGGGCCGAGACGGCGTATCCGGGGGGAAGGTCCAGCTTTGCGGCCCCGTCGCGAAGCACGGCGTGATCCCGGTAGAAGGTGCCCCGGGAGCGCGGGCCCAGATAGACCGTGCCGCCCGTCCGCAGGCGCACGGTGGTTCCGGCAATGGTGGTGGTAACGCTTGCGGCCTCCTCGAGATTGTGGACCGAAGGATCGGAGTCGCTCTGCACCGTTCCGATGGATGTGCTCCCCGCAAAAAGACATCCATTCGCAATGCCGAGCAGTATAAGGGTGTATCCGGCGCGCAGCATGTAGGTAAGTACCACGGGCAATGACACTTGTCAAGAATTATATTAGCCGCGTCAGTCCCTACGCCGAAGCCGGTGCGGGTGTCCGCGTCATACGTTTGCGCCGGACGAGCCACATCACCACCCGCCAGAGCAGGAGCAGCGCGATTACCAGCGCGTAATACACGGCCCGCGGAACGATGGATTTGCCCTGCAGGTAGTAATGCAGCGCACCGGCCAGCGCGGCCACGTAAATGAGCCGGTGCAGCAACTGCCAGCGCCGTCCTCCCAGGCGGCGGATCCAGCCGGCCGTGGAGGTCAAGGCCAGCGGGATCAGCGCCACGAACGTCACCAGCCCGAAGATGTAGAACCGCCGTTGCGTGAAATCGCCGTACATATCCCGCCAGTCCAGCCCTTTGTCGAACCACAGGTAAATGCCGAAATGGACGCACGCATAGAAAAATGCGAACAGGCCGAGCATGCGGCGGTAGCGGATCAGCGCGCCGAGGCCGGGAAGTTTGCGCAGCGGCGAAATGCACAGGGTGAGGATGAGGAAACGGAGGATCCAGTCGCCGGTGAAGTGCTGCGCTTTCTCAATCCAGTTGGGGCCGAGCAGGTGGTGATCCCAGCGCCAGTACAGAAGTGCCGCGGGAACCAGACAGGCCGCGAAGACGACGGCCTTCGTCCATCGGCTGGTCAGAAAAGGCTGCAGGCGCACCTCTCGATGATAGCGGAGGAGCTCCGGGTCCTTACTGCGACGTGTAGACGCGCACCATCATCACGTCGTGCTTGTCGACGTCCACCAGAAACTCGGGCTTGCTGGTGTCCATGACGCGGTGTTGCCAGAGATCCCGAACTACGCTCTTCGAATCGGCGCCGAAATCGGACCACGTCATGGTGAAGCGAGCGCGCGTGTCGCGATGGTTGAACCAGCCGACCGCCTTTCCCCCGTCGGCGAGATGGCGTATCCAGACCTCGAGGCCGTTGCTGGCGCTGCGGCGGAAACCCGGGGTTCCGGCCGGGTCCTGATCCACGCCGATGACCTCGTGATTGGTCAGGATGGCCAGCACATTCGTCGACCAGGATCGCGGGTCGCCTTCGACGAACAGAGGCGCGGCCAGCATGGCCCACATGCTCATCTGCATGCGCAACGCGGGATCGTCGGGCGCGGCACGATGGGCCTGTTTGCCGGGCGGAGGCGCGCTGGGCGTCAGGGGACCGGGATAATTCCAGTGTCCGGGCCGGGCGAACTCCGCCTGAGTCTCCACGTCGCCCGAGGTGCGCCACAGATTCGCGCCGGTCTGCGCGGCCCATTTCCACACCTCGTACTTGCCGGATTCGCCGAGGCTGTACACGATGGGGCGCCCGGCGCGGTGCAATTCCTCGCCCATTTTCAGGTACGCCGCACGCAGGCTGGTTTCCGAATCGTGCGTTTTATCGCCCGCGCACCAGGAATATTCGAGGAAATCAATGCTCCATGCGGCGAAAACGCGCGCGTCCTGCTCTTCGTGCCCGTAGCTGCCTTCATAGCCCAGACACGTTTTGGCGCTCGGCGACGAATAAATTCCGATAAATAATCCGCGGGAGTGAATATAACCGGCCAGCGCTCTCATGTCCGGAAATCGCCCGTTGGGGCGAATATCGCCCTGGCCATTGCGCTGGCTGTCCTGCCAGGCGTCGTCGATGTTGATGTAGGAATAACCGGCCTGGCGCATGCCATTGGCGTTGACGGCGTCGGCGATGGCGCGCACCAAGGGGTCGTCGACGCTCTGGCCAAAGCCGCGGCTGCTCCAGCCCATGGGTGGAGTCCGCGCCAGGCCGTTGTCCCGCAGAGCGCCAGCCGGAATCGCCGCCAGCGCTCCCAGCAGGAAAATACAACAGACGATTCTCAACATGTGAGGACGCTTGCGGCGCGCGGTTCGTTCCGCTGTTCGAAGAGTTCCATCTGCGGATCGGCCGGCCAGGCCGCCGGCAAATCGACCCCGGTTCTCTCCACCAGACCGTACCTGGCAGTCAGCTTCGCCACGCGCTCCTTCAGGCGCGCGGGATACTCGCCGGTGAGATATGCCTGACGATTGTAGCGCTCGCGGTAGCGGCGCGCCAGATGCGGGAAGTGCCGTTCGAGAAAAGGCAGGAAGACCTGCTTCGAGCAGGGTTTCAGAAACAGCGGCGCCGCGCTGAAGGAAACCGCGCCCGCCCGCGCCGCCGCGGCACACAGCGCGTCGAGGCCCGCTTCGCTGTCGTTGATGAGCGGCATCACCGGATGCGCCAGCACAGTCGCGCGGATGCCCTCTTCCGCGAGGCGTTCCACCGCCCGCAATCGCAGCGATGGCCGGGGCGCCAGCGGTTCCAGCAGGCGCGCCAGTTCCTCATCGAGAGTGGTAATGGTCAGGTTGACGTGCAGCGAGTTCTCCGCGGCGATCGACGCCAGCAAATCGAGATCGCGCACGATGAGATCCGATTTGGTGGTCAGCCCCAACCGGCGGCCTTTCTCCCGCGCCAGCACGCCCAGCAGGCTGCGGGTCACGCGAAAGCGGCGCTCGGCCGGCTGGTACGGGTCGGTGGCGGTGCCCATCCAGATGGACTCGGTTCGCGGAACGCGGGCCAGTTCCGCGCGAAACGCGGCGGCGTCAAAGCGTTTGGCGAAGATGCGCGTCTCGAACAGGGCCGGATCGCGCAGTTCCATGAACTCGTGCGTGTAGCGGGCGTAGCAATAGCGGCAGCCGAACTCGCAGCCGCGATACGGGTTGATGGTCCAGACAAACGGCATCCGCGGGCTGAGGCATTTGCCCACCAGGCTGCGGGTTTCGATCTCGAGGTATTCCACGCGGCGTTTGGCTTCAATCAGCGGGCTCTCGGCGGCCATGCGGGCGATGCCCACCAGACCAGCCGGGGGTGCCTCCGGCCAGAAGGAGGCAGCGCTCGGGGCCTTGCGGGTGGGCACCCGATCATATTCGCTTTTTATTCGCCTTTTGTCAAGCGGCTCGCAGCTTCCGGTAATTGGCCAGGCAGCGCTGGGCCGTCTCCAGGGAATTGGCGCTTTCTTCCTGCTCGATCAGATAATACTCGACGCCCCCGCCCCCCTCGGCCGCGTCGAAGATCTTCTTCCACGGCGCGCTGCCCTCGTTGAAGAGCGCCTTGTAGCCCAGCTCGGGCGACCAGTCCTTCAGGTGCAGCGAGCGAATGCGGCCGGGGTTGGCGGCGATCCAGACCACAGGATCGGAGGCGACTTCCACACAGGTGCCCACGTCGAGTTGCAGCATGAGGTCGTGCGGGGTGTTGGCGGCGATGATCTCGATGGGCCGGGTGCCTTCCAGCGGCCTGAACTCGGCCTGGTGGTTGTGATAGCCCGCGCTCAGCCCCTGGGCCTTCAGCGTCTCCTGGGCGTGGCTGAGGGTTTCGGCCACCTTGCGGTAGTCGTCCAGCACGCTCACCTTGCCGGGACTGGACAGAACGATGTAGTTGCTGCCGAGAATCTGGTTCAGCTCGATGGC
>CAYVPZ010000120.1:0-9914 GCA_964453955.1 uncultured Solibacteraceae bacterium
AGCGCCAGATTGTGGTTCTGGATGTCGTGGGTTCGAATCCCACCAGCCGCCCCAACTTATTTCACTTCTTTTCAATAAGTTATAATTAAACCTTTGAATTCCCGGGAAACGGGGAGCCGGCCGGCACACTGATGCCTGTCCTCCGCCCGTTGTAGCATGGCTTGGCCCTGCGGAATGAACTGGTTCGCGGCGACTAATTCGCGGACACCTGAGCCGTGTGAAACGCTACACCGCGCACCTCTGTAGCCGATGAGCGCGCGGCCAGGATGCGCCTCTTAACACGGATTCCCGCGGAGGCCAAAATCGGCGCTCGTAGTCGGCAATCCTACTTTAGACGGATTTCTCCACGGGTTACGGGCCATAGAATCGGCTCGGTTGGCCTCCGTGGATTGTTGGTATCCGAGTTTGGGGTGCGGGTACCATGGCACAAGGCTTGCAGACTATTCTGTGCTTGGTGGGATTCTCAGCTCTCAGGAGATTCAAGTGACTGTTTCTAAAGTACTTCGTCGGTACAGTTCCATGTTGTTGCTGGTGATGGCGATCTCGTTCGCGCCTTTCGCCAGAGCCCAAAACGCGAACACGGGGGAGATCAAAGGCTCCGTGATGGATCAGACAGGGGCCGTTGTGCCGGAAGCGGCGGTCTCAATCAGGAACGTGCAGACCGGCGTCGTCACGCCAACGAAGACGAACGGATCGGGCCTGTACGATGTTCCATTTCTGGCGCCGGGCAACTACACAATCACGTTCTCGAAGGACGGCTTTCGCAGTTTTGTCCGTGAAGGCATCGCGCTCGAGGTCGAAACCGTGGAGATTAGCGCCACGCTCCAGATTGGCGCCTCCACTCAGGAAGTGGTGGTGAACGCCACGGCGCCGCTCATCCAAACGGAAACCAGCGACCAGCACGTGGAGCTGAATACGGCGACGATGGTTGCGGCGCCGATCGTCGGCACCGACTGGCGCTCCGAGATGACTCAGTTGATTCCCGGCGTGAATAACGGCGGAGGAACCGGACAGGCCACCGGCCAGGGGATTGGAGTCAACGGCACGCAGTCGTACAACGTAAACTTTCTGATTGACGGATCGGCTGGCACCGCTCCTAGAGACCAGAACGGCAGCAACTACATTATGCCGGTGGATGCCATTTCCGAGGTCAGCATCAATTCCAGCAACGCCCCCGCGCAGTACGGCAATGGTCTCACTTCCATCAACGTGATCACCAAGAGCGGGACCAACCAGTTTCACGGCAGTGCGTTTGAATTCGATCAAAACACCGATTTCAACGCCCGCGGGTTCTATAACGCGACCGGACCGAAGTCCATCGAGCACTGGAATCAATACGGCGGCAGCGTGGGCGGGCCGGTGGTGAAGAACAAGCTGTTCTTTTTCTTTGCCTACCAGCGCAATCCTTCGTCCACCCCGACTTCCGGGCTTTATACCTACCCGACCGCCGCCATGCAGGCGGGGAACTTCTTCGGAGTCCCCGGCTCCACGGGCTCGGCCTTCAGCCCGGCGGGCACGCTGCTGGGGACCTACGATCCGGTGGCGCTAAAGCTGCAGAGCTACTTCCCCTCGGCCGGCGCAGCGGGATGGGCGGCGGGATGCCCCGGCCCGGTGAATCCATCCGCGAGCACTCCGCAAACCTGCCCCACAACCAACAATTTTGTGTTCAACGGCACGAGTCCGAACACGGACACCTGGTATACGACCAGGGAAGACTACAATATTAACGACAACCAGAAACTCTCGTTCAGCTTGAACTATTTCCCCACGGTGTCCTCCTACGTTCCGCCGGATCCGCTGTATCCCAACGACGCCACTTCGTATTCCCAGGGCGACACCGACAACCTGACGGCCCAAATCTCGCATGTCTTTACGATCAGCCCAACCATGCTCAACGAGTTTCGTATCGGTGGAAGCCGCGAGCTCGACAAGTATACTCCGCCGTCCCTGGGCAAGAACGATCCGGCGACCCTTGGCCTTGAGCCGGAGTACGGCGCCAACGCTCCGGCGAACGTTTTCCCGAAAATCAGCATCGATCAGGGCGCGGGGGTCGGATGCGTCGCGCTGGGCTCGGGATGCGGGGAAAACGGCAACATCGATGCAACTCTCGGACAGGGGGTGTACAACGCCTCCGACGTCCTTACGCTGATTCGTGGCCGGCACACCATCAAGGTGGGCGGCGAGTACGACAAAATCTATCAGAACTACACGAGCTGGGGCGATCTCAGCTCGGGTAATTTCGAATTCAACGGAGGCGTCACCGGAATCCCGTACGCCGACTTTCTCGCTGGCGACGTTTACGGATGGTACGTTTACGATTCCGACGCAACCAGCGCTCACATGTGGAATTCGGCGCTGTTCGCCAGTGACGACTTCAAGGTCACATCGCACCTGACGCTGAACTTGGGTCTCCGCTGGCAGATGCAGTCCGGATGGGGCGTGAACCACAACCTGTTTGGCAATTACGACCCATATCTGCCCAATACCGCGGATGGCGGGGCGTACAAGGGCGCCATCCTTTTTGGCGGGCAGAGCGACACGCAATATGGAGGGCCGACCAGCAACATGTCGACAATCCAAAACGGCGATTACAAGGAATTCGCACCCCGAGTTGGTGTCGCCTGGGCGCCCCGCGAGAAGTGGTCCATTCGGGCGAGCTACGGTATTTTTGACGCGGCGCGCGATGCCGAGAATTACACCGATGGCGCGCTCGGCCTCGGCTTCAATCCCCACAACAACGGCAACGGCGGATACGTCAACGGGAGCTATGCGTTCAAACTGGCAGTGGGGCCGCCCGCCGGCACGGTGGTTTATCCCACGCTGGCGACCCTTTCGTCGACTATCGACAACTACAGCTCCGTGGAGTACTATCCGTGGAACATGCCGACTGTCTACGTGCAGAATGCGCTGTTCAGCGTTCAGCACGAGCTCCCCGGCAACTTCCTGGTGGACACCAGCTACGTCTACACACGTGGCACGAACCTGAACTTCGCCACCGATATCAACCAGGCTCCGGCCAGCGCACTGGGTTGCACCGGCTACAACTGCGGCAATCCCAATCCGATATTCAACTCCATTGCAGCGCAAATCTACGATGGATTCTCGAACTACAATGCGCTGCAGATCCGCGTGCAAAAGAGGATGTCGTACGGCGTGAATTTCCAGGTCAATTACGCCTGGTCGAAATCGCTCGACACCGGCACCGGGAACGGTCACGGATCGGGCGTGGATATCTACCAGAACGCTTACGTCCCAGCGCTCAATTACGGTCCGTCCGACTTTAACGCAGCCAGCACGCTGACCGGCCAGATCGTTTACGAGGTGCCGTTCGGCAGCGGGCGCCAGTACGCGCTTCACGGGCCGGTGGACCAGATCCTGGGCGGCTGGCGCATCTCCAGCGTATTCAACTGGCGCACGGGCACCCCGTTCACGCCGGTCATCCAGGGCTCGGTCGCCGATGGCATCGATCCGGGCCTCGCCCCCTCTCTTTCGGCCGGCTCCACGCTGTATCCCCAGGTGGTGGGGAACCCCAACGTATCGAATCCCACGATCGGCGAGTGGTTCAACCCCGCTGCCTTTGCCAACCCGGCTTATGGGACCTTCGGCAATTCCGGACGCATGAACCTGATTGGGCCCGGATTCACGGACGTGGACATCAGCCTCGGAAAGACGTTTGGCCTTCCCTGGGAGGGGATCAAAATCGACATCCGGGCCGACGCCTATAACGCGTTCAATCATGTGAACTACCAGAACCCGGATGCGGACGTTGGCTACTCCTGTTCGGGCGGGACCTGCGTACTGGCCGATTCCAACGCCGGCAGGATCACCGGCCCGGCCGGCTACAACGGGAACATGCGCATCATCCAACTGGGCGCGCGCCTCACTTTCTAGGCGCACCGCCGCAGTCCGACTGACCCACCATGGGGGGTGCGGAGGCAGCTTTGCTTCCGCGCCCCCGTTGTGTTTTAGCGTCATGATGGAGGGTGCCGGGCAGGCTACGTTCCCCCATGAAAGAATTCCAACGCGTTAAGTCTCATGGATGGCATCGGCTGATTCTGGCGCTGGCCCTTCTTGCGGGCGGGCCCTCGGCGGCGGTCGCCCAGACTTCCCCAGCCGCCCGCATTCACGATCACCTTCACAAGGCGGCCGAGTACCTCAAGGCGAACGACGCGAGCTCCGCGGCCAGGGAATTCAATGCCGTTCTGGATCTCGATCCCCGGAACACCGAGGCGCTGGCAAACTTAGGTGTAATTGCGTTCTTTCGACATGATTATCAGGAGGCCTCGCAGTACCTGCGTAAGGCTCTGGCGATTGACCCATCTTTAACCAAGACCGAGGCTCTCCTGGGAATTTGCGAAAGAAGATTGGGCCAGCCTTCCGCACAGGCGCTGCTGGAGAAGGCGTTCACTGCGCTGAAAGACAAAAACCTGCAAATCCAGGTGGGCATGGAACTGGCCGGCATCTACGATCAGCAGGGTGACCTCGACCACACCGCAGCGGTGATGCGGTCGCTGGTGGATCTGGACCCCGACAATGTTGAAATCCTGTACATGGCGCAACGGGTGTATTCCGATTTGGCCGACGACACGATGAACAAGCTGGCGATCATTGGGCCCGGCTCCGCACGCATGCAGCAGGTGATCGCGGAGCGCCTGATCAATCAGGGCGACCTGAAGGGCGCCACCGTCCACTACCGGAAGGCGCTGGAGATCAACCCGCGCCTGCCGGGCGTGCATTACGAACTGGCCGAGGCCATTCTGGAGTCGTCGCCCAACGACGCCCAGGCGCAGAGCGAGGCGGAAAAGGAACTGGAAACCGCCGTGAAGTTCGATGGCGACAGCGCCCGGACCGAATGCGTGTTCGCGAGGATTGCTTCCCGGCGTTCCGATCTGGATGGCGCCTACGCTCACTACAATCGTGCGTTTGCCCTGAATCCGAGGGAGACGGAAGCGCAAATCGGGCTGGGCCGTCTGCTGGCCGCCAGAGGGAAGCCGGAGGAGGCGCTGAAATACCTGCGCATGGCCGTGCAATCGGACCCGCTCAACGGCGAGGCCCACTATCGGCTGGCCACGGTTTGCCGCAAGCTGGGGCTGCAGGACGAATCGGAAAAGGAATTCCGGCTGTTTCAGGAAATCAAGGAGACGAAGGCGCGTCTCACGGATTTGTACCGGCAGATGAACAAGAAGCCGCCACGGCAGGAGGAGCAGAGCCCCGATGCGGAACCATGAAAAGCCGGCAGCGTTGCTGGTGTTCTGCCTCGCGGGCGCGTGCGCGCTGGGCGAGCCGGGCCAGCAACCGCCGGAGCCCGTCGATATCACGCCGATTAACGGGGAAGTCTACTACGTCCTGAATCGGCTCAGCGGCCTGCAAGCCGACCTCAATAACGGTTCCACAGCGGCTGGCGACAACATCGTGCAACAATTCCGCAGTTTCACGGACCCCGGCCAGCGCTGGGCCTTCACCAGGCTGGCCGGTGGGCTTTGGCGGATCAGCAGTATTGGCAATGGGCTTTGCTGGGATAGCGCGGCCAGCGCAACAGCGCCGGCCGCTGCGTGCAGGCGCCTCGGGGACCAGGGCCGCGCGGACGAGGCGCCGCGGGGTTTTGCCTGCTATGTGGTGCAGAATCCGTGCGCGGCCGTGGCCTCGCAGCAATGGGCGCTCACCGCGACAAGCAATGGCTTCTACACCATCGCGAACGAGAGCACGGGTCTGTTGGTCGATTTGTCCCGGAGCGCCGTGGCCCTGGGAACGCCGCTCGGCCAGACCGCTCGGTCGGGCGCGGCAACCGAGAGCCAGCAATGGCTGCTGCGTCCCGCTTTCTTCCGCGGGGTGGACAACGCGCTGCTGGAGAAGCAGGAGGCCGCGCGCGCCGCCCTTGGTTTGTCCTGGTGGGAGGATGCCGGCCAGCAACAGGACGTGTTGCAGATTTTCAAGAACCACGGCGTCAACATGGTGCGATTGCGGCCCACGTCCGCGCCGCCCTATGCCAACGTGTCGCAGGCGCAGTGCAGCGGCAATGCCTGCTACGGCGAAACGGAGGCGCAGGATCTGGATCTGGCGAAGCGCGCGAAAAATCTGGGCCTGAGCGTCGAGCTGACCCTGCTGTTCGATGGCGGCGCCTCGGCCAGTGTCCCGCCGGCGTGGGCCGGCGACACGGAGCTCTCCGAGTTGCAGTCGGACCTTTATGCCTACGTCAAAGCCGAAATCCTGCGGTACCGGCAGGCGGGGACCATGCCCGATCTGGTGGCCATCGGCAACGAAGTGGACACGGGTTTTCTCGGCGCCATCGGCAGTCCGACGGGAGCGGACTTTGGCGGTTTTGCCGCGTTGCAGACCAAAGCCATGCAGGCGGTGACGGATGCGGCGACGGACGCCTCCGCCGGCCCGGCAATTCCAGCCCCGCTCACCTGCATTCACATCACGCCAGCCTGGGATCTCACGCAGTTTTTCACGCTCGCGAATCAGCTCAATATTCCCTACGATGCGATTTGCCAGAGCTATTACCCCATCTATCATGGGCCCCTGACCGCCGCGCAGGCCGCCGCCTCCAATCCCAACGACAAACCGGTGGAGCAGGAGGTGCTTTTGAACGCCGCCAATACCATCGGGAGGCCGATTTTTATTGTCGAAAGCGGGGAACATTACGAAAGCGGCTTCGACGCGAACGACCCGTGGTATGCCCCGCCCACCCCGGCGCTGCAGCGCCAGTTTCTGCTGGACCTCGAGAGCGTGCAGAAGGGACTGCCGAATAATCTGGGCATGGGCGTGGGGTATTGGGATCCCGCCGGCGTGAACATCCCCAACGGGAGCGACGGATTCATTAACGGCGACAACCTCCCCAACGCCATCTACACCTGGAACGGCCTGACGCTCTTCGATAACGCGGACACGTCCGGATCGACCAACGTCAAGGCCGCGAACTACTCCCTGCTGCTGCCGGGCATCGACGCGCTGGGCGGCAAGCTCGATCCCACTTTGAGCTACAAGTTCGTCAATCTGGGCAGCGGGCAGATTCTGTCCGTTTCCCCGGCTTCCACCGCCGCGGGCACCCTGCTGGACGTTCAGGCGGATAACGGGAATCCCGCTTTGAGCCAGCAGTGGCGCATTACCAGCAACAACGACGGGTATTTCCAGATCGCCAGCGTCAACCCCGGAGCGGGCAACACCACGAATGTGCTGGACGACAGCGGGGCGTCGACGGCCAGCGGAAACGCCATCGTTCAATCCACCGCGGGCAGCGCCCCGGAGCTGGAATGGAACGTCGTCTCGGCGGGTAACGGTTACTTCAATCTGGTGAACCGGGTGAGCGGTTTGGTGCTGGACATGAACGGCGGAGCGGGCGCGCAAGCCGGATTCGCCGTGCAGGAACCGCAAAACAGCGCCAGCGCGACGCAGCAATGGCAAATCGTTCCCGTCCATTAAGCTCGATCCGACCTTAGATGGATGGCCTCGGGACCGCGCGCTGCTAGACTCGGGCTTCGGCCGAATTTCATGAGCCTCCAAACGTTACGGATTTTTCCGGCCTGCCTGGGCTTTGCCATCGTCCTCGCGCAGGCCGCGGTGACCGTGGATGCCAGCAAGCCCGCCGCGCCCCCGTCATCGCTGCCTTTCGACGCCGGCGGGCGCTCTCCGGACGGCCGTGTGCTCTCCATCAACAGCCGCTATCTGCTGCTGGATGGCCAGCCCTGGTTCCCGGTGATGGGTGAGTTTCATTACTCGCGCTATCCCGCCGCTGACTGGGAGCAGGAAATTCTCAAGATGAAGGCGGGCGGAATCCGCGGCGTTTCCACCTACGTTTTCTGGATCCATCACGAAGAGGTGGAGGGGCAGTTCGACTGGTCGGGCCAGCGCGACCTCCGCCATTTTGTGGAACTGGCCGGCCGGCACGGCATGCTGGTGTGGGTGCGGGTGGGGCCGTGGGATCACGGCGAGGTGCGCAACGGGGGGCTGCCCGACTGGCTGCTGCACAAGTGCGCCACGCGCGAGAACGACCCGGTGTATCTGCGCTACGTGGCGCGGTTCTACGGTGAGATTGGGCGTCAGTTGCAGGGCCTCTTCTGGAAGGATGGCGGACCGATTGCCGGCGTGCAGATTGAAAACGAATACCATTTGCGCGGGCCAGGCAAGGGCGAGGAGCACATTCTCACGCTGAAGCGGCTGGCGCGGGAGGCCGGTCTGGACGCGCCGTTCTATTCGGTTACCGGTTGGGACGATGCAGCCGTGCCCTCTCGCGAAGTCATTCCGGTGTTCGGCGGCTATCCGGATGGATTCTGGTATCGCTCCCTGACGGCGCTGCCCCCCAGCCCGAACTACTTCTTCACACCCATCCGCTGCGAAGAGAATGTGGGCGCCGACCTGCGCCCGTCCCGTCCCGACATGGATGCCCGGTATGCTTCCTATCCGTTTCTGACCGCCGAAATGGCCGGCGGCATGGAGCTTGCTTATCACCGCCGGCCGCTGATGACCGCCGACGATATTGCCGCGCTCGACGTGGTGAAGCTTGGCTCGGGCGTGGTGCTCTATGGCTACTACATGTTTCACGGCGGGACAAATCCGGAGGGAAAAGAAACCACCCTGCAGGAATCTCAAATCACCGGATATCCCAACGATCTGCCGCTAAAGACGTACGATTTCCAGGCGCCCCTGGGCGAGTTCGGACAGATGCACCCGTCCTTCCGCGCTCTGAAGACATTCAACCTGTTTCTGAACGACTTCGGGCCGGCGCTGGCGCCCATGACGGCGTATTTCCCCGACCAGACGCCAGCTGGAAAGCAGGATCGCGAAACTCCTCGCGTGGCCGTGCGCTCCGATTCGCGCCGCGGCTTCATCTTCCTCAACAACTACCAGAAGGACCATCCGCTTCCCGAGCGGAGGGAATTTCAGGTGCAACTCAGGCTGGCCACGGGCACGCTGAAGGTGCCCCGGCAGCCGGTGAATATCCCCAGTGGCGCCTATACATTCTGGCCCGTGAACCTCGCGCTGGGCGGGGCCACGCTCGAGTACGCCACCGCGCAGCCGCTGTGCAGGCTGGAAGATCCGGACACGGTTGTCTTCTTCGCCTGGCCGGGGATCGCGTCCGAGTTTGCGTTCACCGCAGCCGATGGTCTGTCCATCGAGGCTCCCGCGGCCACGGTGCGGCGCGAGAACGGCAGAGTGTACATCAGCGGGGTGACGCCGGGCGCGGGAGTCGCCATCCTGATTCGAGGCAAGGATGGACACCGCGCGAACATCGTGCTGCTCTCGCGCGATCAGGCGCGCAACCTCTGGAAGGCGCCCCTGGCCGGACGCGAGCGGCTCATCCTTTCCTCCGCGGACGTGTATTTCGAGGGAGACCAGATTCATCTGAGCGCCGCCGATCCCGCCTCGCTGACCTTCGGCATCTTCCCCCATCTGGATCGCGAAGTGCCAGGCTTCCACCGCGCGGATCAGGAAGGAATCTTCGAGCGCTACTCGACCAGCGTGGCGCCGGTTGCCGCGCAGCCGTTGGTGCGCCAGTTGGCCGAAGCAGGGCGGGTGGATGCGGTGAGGATGGGCACGGAAGTCGCCATGGCCCCCGCGGAGGCCGAGTTCAAAGCGGCGGGGCGATGGTCCATTCAGGTTCCCGAGATTCACTCGGACGCGGTAGGCCAGGTGCTCCTGCGCATCACCTACAGCGGCGACGTGGCCAGGCTCTATGCGGGCCAGCGCCTGATCACCGACGATTTCTACCATGGCGCTCCCTGGGAGATCGGCCTGCGGAACATTCCTGTCGCCGATTGGAAACAGGGGCTGCAGCTTCAAATCCTGCCGCTGCGCAAGGATGCACCTGTCCACTTCGCGGCCGGGGCCCGGCCCATGGTTACCACGGACGGGCAGACCGTCGGGCTGATCGAGGTCAAGCTGATTCCGCAATACCGGGCGTCGGCCGATCTGCG
>CAYVPZ010000121.1:0-9894 GCA_964453955.1 uncultured Solibacteraceae bacterium
CTACTTCTTCATTGCCGGCGCGCACAATCTGACCCCCGGCGTAATCCTGGCCGGTGCGCTGGTATCGGCGGCGGTGATGGTGGTTCTGGGGTTCCTCTTCGCCGCGGTTTCCGGGAACCTTGTCGGCATGATCGGCTCTTCGAACAATCCGGTCTCCGGTCTGACCTTGTGCACGCTGGTCATATCGGCGCTGCTTATGGTGGCGCTGGGCGTTTCCGGGGCCGGTGGTGTCGCCGCGGTGCTCGGCGTGGCCGCCGTGGTGTGCGTCTCGTCGGCGGTCGCCGGTGAAATGCTGCAGGATCTCAAGGTCGGATATATCCTCGGCGGAACGCCGAAGTGGATGGAGGTTGGCGATATTCTTGGCATTATTGTCGCGTCGCTGGTATTGTTCTTCCCGCTGATGATCCTCGACAATGCATACCATTTCGGCAGCGCCGCGCTGCCCGCCCCCCAGGCCGGCCTGATGGCCATGCTGTCGCAGGGCATCGTCGGCGGCAACATGGCATGGCCGCTGGTGGTGGTGGGCATTCTGATGGGCTTCGCCATGATCCTGATCGAAGTGCGCAGCCCGATGCTCTTCTCCGTCGGCATGTACCTGCCCATCGAAACCACTTTCGCCATTTTCATGGGCGGCGTCATCCGCTGGATCACCGACAAGCTGCGCGACCGGAGCGGCCTCAACGATGCCCAGAAGGCCCGCGTCGACAATGCCGGAGTGCTCACTGCCTCGGGCCTCATCGCCGGCGAGGCTCTGTGCGGCCTGGTCATCGCGGGCATCTGGCGGGGCAAGAACCCGCAACTGCTGGTGTCGCCGCCCTGGATCACCGCCGTTGTCGCGCTGGCCGTGATGGTCTTCGTCATGGTGCGGGTGCCGCTGGCCAACGCGGGACGGCCCGAAGATCCGGCGCCACCCGTGGCTATGATGTAACGTATGCGCACTCATCTGGCGATGGGCCTTTTGGCCCTGTTCGCGCTGCCCGCTCTGGCTGGCGCGCGGTTCTCCATTTCGTTTCCGAAGGAAATGAGTGCGGCGCCGCTCGACGGCCGCCTGTTGCTGATCGTCTCCACCGATCCTTCGGCCGAACCGCGGATGCAGGTGAATGACACGCCGAATACGCAGATGGTTTTTGGCGTCGACGTCGACGGGCTGCAGCCGGGCGAGCCCGCCATCGTGGACGAGCACGCGTTCGGCTATCCTGTCCGCAGCCTCGCCGGCCTGAAGCCAGGCCAGTATTATGTTCAGGCGGTGTTGCACCTCTACGAGACGTTCCATCGCGCCGATGGCCACACCGTCAAGCTGCCCATGGACCGCGGGGAAGGACAGCAGTGGAATCTCGCGCCCGGCAACTTATACAGCAAGCCCCTGAAACTCGAGCTCGGCGACGCGGCGGCTGCGCCATTCGTTATTGTGCTCGATCAAAAGATTCCGCCCATCCCCGAGCCAAAGGACACGAAATACATCCGGCACGTGAGAATCCAAAGCGAGCTGCTGACGAAGTTCTGGGGACGCCCCATGTATCTGGGCGCGCACATTCTGGTGCCCGAAGGCTCTGACGAGCACACCGAGGCGCATTACCCGCTGGCCGTGTTCCATGGGCACTTTCCCGACGACTTCGAGGGCTTCCGCACCGAGCCTCCCGACCCCAACCTGAAGCCCGACTACAGCGAACGCTTTCACCTGGCCGGTTACAACCGCATCCAGCAGCAGGAGGCGTATAAGTTTTATCAGCAGTGGATTTCGCCGAAATTTCCGCGCATTCTCATCGTCGAGATTCAACATGCCAACCCGTATTACGACGACTCCTATGCGGTGAACTCGGCGAACCTCGGACCGTATGGCGACGCCATCGAGACCGAGCTGATTCCTTACATCGAGAAACACTTTCGCGGGATCGGACAAGGCTGGGCCCGGTTTCTCTACGGCGGCTCCACGGGCGGGTGGGAAGCGCTGGCCGTGCAAACTTTCTATCCGGACCATTACAACGGGACGTTCGCGGCCTGCCCCGACCCGGTGGACTTTCGCGCCTTCACGGTGGAGAACATCTACAAGGACCGCAATGCCTACTTCATCGAGGGCGCTCACATCAACGTCGCGCAACCGGCCATGCGCGATTACCTCGGTCACGTCACGCTGACGCAGCAGGAGGCGAACTACTATGAGCTGGCCCTGGGAACGAAAGGCCGCTCCGGCCAGCAGTTTGACATCTGGCAGGCCGTCTATTCGCCGGTGGCGAGCGACGGCTATCCGGCGAAGATCTTTGACAAGGTCACCGGCGACATCGATCCACAGGTGGCCGCGTACTGGCGGGACCACTATGACCTGAGCCACATTCTGCAGCGCGACTGGGCCACGCTGGGGCCAAAGCTCCAGGGAAAGATCCACATCTATGTGGGCAGTGCGGACACCTACTTTCTCAACGACGCCGTCTACTACATTGAGGACGTTCTCAAGGCAACCACCAACCCGCCCTACGACGGCGAGGTCAAGTACGGTGACCGCGCCGAACATTGCTGGAACGGCGATCCCAACCTCCCCAATGCGCTGTCGCGGCTGCATTACAACACCATGTATCTGCCCGCGATGATGGAGCGGATGGAGAAGACCGCGCCGCCCGGAGCCGACCTGACAAGCTGGAGGTACTAGTGACACGCGGCGACAGCCGCGTCCGCCCAATCCGATACGATAGAGTTTTGTCGCGCATTATTTCTACATCCGCAGTGCCCAGAATGAGCTGGCCACAGCTCTATCTGGGCGTCGCTCTCACCACCCTGGCCACGCTCCTGCTCGAGCTGGCCATCACCCGCATCTATTCGGTTGTCTTCTACTATCACTTCGCGTTTCTGGCCATCTCTCTCGCCCTGTTCGGCCTCGGCGCCGGCGGGGTGTTTTCCTATTACGTGGCCGACCTCCGCGGCGACCTCTTCTCCAAACTGGGGACCATGGCCGCGCTCAACGGCATCGCCGTGATCGCGGCGCTCCTGTTCATCCTCACCCGTCCGGCGGAGTTGCGCATCGTATCGTTCGCGCTCATCTATTTCTCCAGCTCGGTTCCATTCTTCCTTTCGGGCGCCGTATTGTCGCTGGCCATCGGCGAGACGGTGGAGCGCGTCAACCGCGTCTACTTTTTCGATCTGCTGGGCGCCGCGGCGGGCTGCCTGCTGCTGGTTCCCCTGCTCAACCTCATGGGCGGGCCCAACACGGTATTGGCCGCCGGCGTCGTGTTTGCCGTCTCCGCCGCCATCTGGTTCAACCAGGCGGGACGCGACGGAGGCCGGGCCGCGGCCGTGGTGCTTGCCCTGGCCATCGTCTTCCTCATCGCCCTCAACGGGAAGCTCCATCTGGTGGACGTTCGCTACGCGAAGGGGCAGCGGCTCCCTCCTGAGTCGTTCGTAAAATGGAACAGCTTCTCGCGAATCGCTATCAGCAAACAGGGTCCGGGACTCGGCATTTTCATCGACGCCGACGCGGCCACCGGCATCGCCAGATTCAACTGGGGGCATTTCACCGAAAAAGATCGCGACATTCTGCTCCACCAGGGCCCCGGCTTCGTCTTTGCCATGCGGCCCGCGGCGAAGACCTTGATCATCGGTCCCGGCGGCGGCTGGGACGTGGCCCGCGCGCTCGCTTCCAGCAGCACCGATATCACCGGCGTCGAAATCAACCCCATCATCGCGAAGACAATCATGCAAACGAGCTTTCCGCAGTTGAGCAACTCGCTCTACCTGCGTCCCGAGGTGCACATCTTTGTCGAGGATGGCCGCAGTTTCGTGCGCCGCAGTTCCGGGGAATACCAGGTGATTCAGGCCACCCTGGTGGATACCTGGGCCTCCACCGCGGCCGGCGCCTTCGCCCTGTCGGAGAACAACCTCTACACCACCGACGCATTCTACGATTACCTTCGTCACCTCACCGATGACGGCCTGCTCTCCTTCACTCGCTGGGGATTCCAGCCCCCGCGCGAGTCTCTGCGTCTGGTGTCGCTGGCCATGGATGCGCTGGCGCGGCTGGGCGAAACGGAAGCGTGGCGGCACGTCATCGTTCTGCGCGAGCACTCCGACATCCTGAAAACCTATGGCGCCCAGGACACCGTGCTCATCTCGCGGCAGCCATTCACGGATGACGACCTGAACCATGTGCGCACCGAACTGGCGCGCTCCCCCCGGCTCCAGCCGATGTACCTGCCCGGCGACCCGGCGTCCGGCAGCGCTTTCGCGGCGCTGCTTCTCAGCCCGGACCCGGAGCGCTTTCGCAACGGATACCAGTACAACATCTCGCCGGTGAGCGACGACCGGCCGTTCTTCTTCTACAGCGTCCAGCCGCGCGACGTCTGGAATTACGTCACGCCGGCCAACCGCAGGTCCATGGACTACAAGATCAACCGGGCGGTGCCGCTGCTGTTCGGCTTGTTCGGGGTGAGTCTGCTGGCCACGCTGATCGTGCTGGCGCTGCCGCCGCTGCTGCTGGGAGCGAGACTGCCGGCCTCCGGCGGAGTCCGCCGCTTTCTCGGCTACTTCGTCTGCATCGGCGCCGGCTACATTCTTATCCAGGTGGCGCTCATCCAGAAGTTCGTGCTCTTCCTAGGGCACCCCACCTACGCGCTTACGGTGATTATTTTTTCGATGCTGCTATCGAGCGGCGTCGGCAGCTTCTACAGCCGCAAGCTGCTGGGGGGTTCGGAATCTCGCCTGCATTGGCTCCTTGCCGGCGTGGCCGCGCTGGTGGCAATTCTGGCTTTCTCCGCCACGCCGCTCATGGATGCGGGCGTGGCCTGGCCGCTGGCGGTGCGTGCACTGGCCACCGTGACGGTGATCGCGCCCGCCGGCTTCTTCATGGGGATGCCGTTCCCAACGGGACTGAGTCTGCTGGAACGGCTGGCCGCTCCCGCGGTGCGCTGGGCGTGGGCCCTCAATGCCGCCTCCAGCGTGCTCGGTTCCGCCGGCGCCATCTTCTTCGCCCTCTACGTGGGATTGCGCACCACGCTTTTGATTGGCGCGTGCCTGTACCTCGGGGCGATGTTCTTCGCCATCCTGCAGACTCGGGCGGTGAGGATGAGAGCTCGTGTAACCGTGCCCGCTGCATCCTGATACTGCCGTGTTGATCTCGGCCAGCTACCGCACCGACATTCCCGCCTTCTACGGCGAGTGGTTCCGCAACCGCCTGCGCGCCGGATTCTGCCGCGTGGTGAATCCCTGGGGCGGCCCGCCCTCGCGCGTCTCGCTGCGGCCGGAGGACGTGGATGGCTTCGTGTTCTGGACGAAGAACCTCGGCCCGTTTCTGCCCAGTCTGGCGGAGGTGCGCGAGCGCGGGTTCCCCTTTGTGGTTCAGTACACCATCAACGGTTATCCGCGCGCCCTGGAATACGCCGTGGTCGATCCGGACAAATCGATCGCGCTCGTTCGCCGCGTGGCCGGCGAATTCGGCCCCCGCGTGGTGGTCTGGCGCTACGACACGGTGGTGTTTTCGTCTGGGACCCCGCGCGATTTCCACCTCCGCAACTTCGAGCGGCTGGCCGCCGGGCTGACTGGCGCCACCGACGAAGTGGTTGTCTCGTTCGCCCAGATCTATCGCAAGACGCGAACGAACATGGACGCGGCGGCGGCGCTGTTCGGCTTTGCCTGGGACGATCCTGGCGACGACCGGAAGATGTCGCTGGCGCGGGAACTGGCCGCCTGTGCGCGGGCTCACGGAATGCGGCTCACCGTTTGTTCGCAGGCGCGATACCTCGAGCCCGGGATCGACCCGGCCCGCTGCATCGACGGGGCCCGCATGGCCGAACTGGCTGGCCGGCCCATCCGCGCGCGTGTGAAGGGCAACCGGCCCGATTGCGCCTGCCACGAATCCCGCGATGTCGGCGAATACGACACCTGCCCGCACGGCTGCGTTTATTGCTACGCCGTGCGCACCCGCGCGCTGGCCCGCCGCCGCTACCGCGAGCACGATCCTGCGGGCGAGTTCCTGTGCCGGCCCCCTCAGTCCACCTTGTCCAGCACGATTTTTTCGTGGAACCCGCCGCCCAGCGACTCATAGCTGGCATCCAGCGTCAGCGTCTTCCCATCCGCCGAGAGCGTGATGACGCTGGTGCGCGTCAGGTCTCCCTGCGGCCCGCTGAACGTGGTGTGCTCCAGCAGCTTCGCCCCGTCCTGCCGCAGTCTCGTGCGCATTTCCGTATCGCCCATGTGGTTCACCGTCTCGGCGTCGCGCTCGAGGTTCAGTTCGCTGGTGCGATCTCCCTCCGGCCCGCCCAGCGTCTGCGCCATGCGAATCTTTTTTCCGTCGTCGGTGATGGCAGCCGTCAGCGAGTCTGGCGCGCCGCGCGCAAACTCACTCTTGTCCTTGTCGAGCGTCCACTTCCCGCTCAGGTTGGGCGGCTTGTCCGCGCCCGGCGCCGGCACCGCAACAGACCACGCGGTGACGGCGATGAGACACACCAGAACCCTGTTCATGCCGCCCACGATTCTATCGTGGAAACGGTCAATGCGTCACGGTAAGCGTGACCCCCACCGACTGCTGCACGGAACCGGCACTACCCGTGATGGTGATGGGATACGAACCGATCGGGGTCAGCGCGGTGGTGGCTATGGTCATGGTCAGCGCGCCGGAAGCCGCCTGGCCGTAGGAGGTGCTGGTGTTTGGCGGAAATCCGCCCACCTGGAGCGCCACGCCTCCGGTGAGGCCGCCGCTGCCGGTCACCGAGATCTTGAACTCCGCGTTATATCCCTGGCGTACGCTCTGTGCCGCCGGCGTGGTCGCGATGGTGAATCCCGGATTCGGCGTCACGGTGAGTGCCAGCGAGAAACTGTTGTTTGCACTCCCGCTCACGCCCGTGATGGTAACCGTGCCGTTGAACGCAGCGGCGGAGGGGGAAGCGGTCAGGGTCAGGAGAGTAGCCCCGCCGGCTGGCACCGTCGCCGGTGTGAGCGTGCCGGTCACCCCCGCGGGCAGACCTGTGAGCCACACTGCCACGTTCCCCTTGAGTCCGCTATAGCCGGCCACCGTGACCACCGACGCCGCGGAACTTCCCGGCGCCAGCGTGACCACCGATGGCGTGGCCGTCAACGTGATGCCGGGAGTTGTGCTCTGCCCGGCGCAGGAATGCACCGCGCGATACGCGTTCACCCGGCTCCCGGTCGCGGTGACGAAGGCCAGCCCCGGAACCGGATCGGCCGTGGCCAGCAGCGTCTGCTTCAAAGCGCTGGTCGATAGCGCGCAAACGGAAAGCACCAGCGCGGCCGCGCCCGACACGTGTGGTGTCGCCATCGAGGTGCCGCTCAGCGCCTCGTACTGGCCGCCGCGAATGGTCGAGAGGATATTCACGCCCGGCGCGCCGATGTCCACCAGGGTGGCGCTGTAATTGGAGAAGTACGCAAGTCTGTCGGTATTGTCCGTGGCGGCCACCACGATCTTGTTGGGTGCGACGAAAGCGGCGGGATACGTCGGCGAGGTGCTCAGATCCTCGCCGTCGTTCCCGGCGGCCGCCAGGAACAGCATGCCGTCGCTGGTCGCCTCGGTGACCTCCTCCGCCAGCGCCTGCGACCAGCCGGGGCCACCCCAACTGTTGGACAGTATCTGGATGTTCGCCTGCGTGGGAAACGCCGCCTTGATCTGGATGGCGGCCTCAATGGCGACGATGGCGTCCGCGATGGTTCCCGAGCCGGTGGCGTCCAGAAACCGCAGGCCGATGATGGTGACATTCCAGTTCACGCCGGTGACCCCGATGCCGTTATTGCCCACCGCGCCAATGGTGCCGGCCACGTGGGTGCCGTGGTTCTGCTGGTCCATGGGGTCGCAGGTGTTCAGGATGGCGTCGTACCCGTGGCTGCCGGCCGGGCAACTGAGGATGTTTCCTGGAGCGAACGTCAGAGTGAACGGCGCCGGCGCCGACCAGATGTTGGCCTTCAGGTCCGGGTGCGTGTAATCGATGCCCGTGTCCACCACGCCCACCACCACGCTGCTCGATCCGGTGGTGATGGACCACGCCCCCACCGCGTCGATGTCGGCATGGGGAATGCCCCCATTCTCGCCGTCGTTCTGAAGACCCCATTGGACGGGGAAATCGGGGTCGTTGGGCGGCGTGGTCGTCGGGTCGTCCAGCATGGTCACGATGTAGTTCGGCTCGGCATAGAGAACGTCGGGGTCCGCCGAAAGCTGCTCAATCAGGCGGGCCGTGGACTGGCTGGCCGAGTGGACCAGAGCAACGCCGCCGCGGTTCAGTCCACGCATCGTCTGAATGCCGTACTGCGCGCCCAGCGCCGAGCGCAGCCGCGGGCTGGCTTCCCCTCCCCGAAACTTCACCATCACCTCGTGCGCGACGGCCTTCTTCCCGCCAACCATCTCCACCTCCGCTGCGCCCAGCGGGAAAGCGAAAATAATTGCCGTGGCCAGCCAGAGACACGTCCGGACAGACTTCATGCGAATGCTCCTCATCCTGGTAATCGGCAGCCTGAGGCAGGATTAGCAGGGTCGTTTCCCCTGGCGGGCGCTCGTGGGAATTACTTAGCGGACCCTGGAATCCGGCGTAGGGCGGGCGAGATTCATCCGCGCCTGCAGGTCGAGATAGCACGGGTCCAGGCGAAAAGGCTCGAACAACGGCTCCGCGTCCATGCGCGTGAGGTAAGGATCGCGCTCTGCGAAAGCGGCCTGAAGAGATTCGAACATTCTGTCCGCTTGTCCAAGGGCCGCGTAATAAACGCCAAAGCAGACCGGCGACACATAGGATTTTGCGCTTCTCTCCCGGACGTCTTCCATCAGTTTTTCCGCACGGCCCGAATCACCCGTTCGCGAATACGAAGCGGCCAGAAAGCCAGCGGCAGGGGTGAATGAAGGCGAAAGTCGAACGGCCGCTTCCAGGCTGGCAATCGACTCCTGCAGCCGGCCCCTCTGACCCAGGGCCAGACCCATTGCGAAGTGCACCAGCCAGTAGCCGGGATAGAGATCCACCGCGGCGGCGGCGTGCTTGATCGCCTCGTCGTACTTGCGCTGGCAGTAGAGAGCAAACGCCAGACCGAAGTGGACCATCATGGACAGCGGATCGGTTTCCAGTGCCCGCCGGTACTGCGCCACCGCTCCTTCGAACCGTCCCAGCGGTGTGAGGAAGTAAAGCGCGTAGCGGACGCGGACCAGCGGCGGCACAGGGTCCGCCGCCATCGCTTCCTGAAAATGGTGTTCCGGCGACACGCGTCCTGGAGCGGATTCATGATTAGACTAGGATTCATGAAGTGGGGCTCGCCCAATGCGCCAAGTTGGACAATTGAACAGGCGATGCAGGTTATGTCACTGCTCACCGGACCGTTCTGGGACAACGGTTATACGCTCGCGGTATATGGCTCTGTCCCAACGCGGGGCACGGGCAACGACCTCGATTTGCTCGCTGTTCCTGCAAAACGCGCCGTTCTGCCACCGGAAAAGATGGAGCGGATAATGTGCGAGCTTCTCCGCGCGACGCCAGATGGCGAGCCGTTGCGCGGCCTGCTGCGAACCTGGAGCCGAGCATGCATTTTAGAGGACGGTCGGCAGATCGATATGCAATACCGATTGCCGCCACCACCCGAAGCGCTTACGGGCGAGCCTTGAGTCTCGATCCACGCGGAACGAGAGCACTCTGATGTATAGTTGGCTCCCCAGACAATTGGCCTCTCGGGCAATGAGCGCAACGAGGCCATCGCATTATAGGTTTCGGCTTCTGAAACTGCTTGGCCGTCCTCCCGCCGATCGAGTGCATGGGACGGGGCCGTCGCTCACTGACTTCGAGCCTGCCCGGCGTCGTCCGTGCCTTCACCTGTGCCCGTAACGGCATTGGGCAGACCAAGCTCGTTCCGAAATTCGGTGCTGTAGTGTGCATGCTCCCAGTTGATGGCAGATCTGATCTGTCCGGGGCTCAGCCCCAGCGCGCCCTC
>CAYVPZ010000122.1:0-9842 GCA_964453955.1 uncultured Solibacteraceae bacterium
CCGTTCGCGCACATCGAAGAGATCGTGGTCACCGCGATGGCGCCCACGGGCGAGACCGGCTTCACTATTCTGCAAAGCGCGGGGGGAGAGGCCCGCTTCGTTCTGGTTTCGCCGGATCTGGCCACCTGCGAAGATTGCCGCCGGGATTTCAGCGATCCGGAAAACCGCCGCTTCGGCTACCCTTTCACCAACTGCACCAACTGCGGCCCCCGATACACCATCATTCGCGACATTCCGTACGACCGGCACATGACCACCATGGCCGCCTTCCAGATGTGCCCCGCCTGCCAGGCCGAGTACGACGATCCCGCGGGCCGGCGCTTCCATGCGCAACCGAATGCCTGTTCCGTCTGCGGCCCCGGTCTGATGCTGGAGCCGGGCGGGACCGCCGGCGAGGCCCGCGAGATCATTGCCCAGGCGCAGCGCCTGCTGGCTGCCGGCCAGGTGCTGGCGATAAAAGGGCTCGGCGGCTTCCACCTTGCCTGCGACGCGGAAAACGACGCGGCCGTGCGCCAGCTTCGCGAACGGAAACGGCGCAGCGACAAGCCGTTCGGCCTGATGGCCCCCGATGTGGCCACCACCGAGCGGTTCTGTTTCGTCTCCGACGCCGACCGCGCGGCCCTGCTGAGTGTGGAGCGTCCCATCGTCATCCTGCCCCGCCGGTTCCCCTCGCCCATCTCCGTCGCGGTGGCGCCGGGCAACAACACGCTGGGCGTAATGCTGCCTTACACGCCGCTCCACCAGTTGTTGTTCGACGGCGCCGCGTACCGCGTGCTGGTGATGACCAGCGGCAACATGAGCGAGGAGCCGATTGTGACGCGGAATGACGAGGCGCGCCAGCGGCTGGGCGGCGTTGCCGACGCGTTCCTGTTTCATAATCGCGATATTTACATGCGCACCGACGACTCCGTGGTGCGCACCTTCGAAGGCCAGGCGCGCGTGCTGCGCCGCTCGCGGGGCTTCGCGCCTTTGCCCATCGATCTGGGCGCCGCGATGAGGGAGGTGCTGGCCTGCGGCGCCGGGCTGAAAAACACGTTCTGTCTCACCAAAGACCGCTACGCCCTGGTCAGCCAGCACATCGGCGATCTCGAGAACTACGAAACCCTGCGGTTCTTCGAGGAAACGCTGGAGCGGATGAAGAGACTGTTCCGAGTGCAGCCGCGCGTGGCCGCTTACGACCTCCATCCGGGCTACCTGAGCACCCGGTTTGCGCTGGAGCTGGACGGCCTGGAAAAGGTCGGCGTGCAGCATCACCATGCCCACGTGGCTGCCTGCATGGCCGAAAATCATCTCAGCGGCAAGGTCATCGGCGTGGCCTTCGACGGTACCGGGTACGGAACCGACGGCCAGATCTGGGGCGGCGAGTTTCTGATCGCGGACCTGGCCGATTTCGAGCGCCGCGCTCATTTCCGCAATGTGCCCCTGGCCGGCGGCGACCAGGCCATCCGTGAGCCGTGGCGGGCGGCTTTGAGCTATTTGATGGACACCTTCGGCGCCGCGCGTCCGTGGCTCGATTTGCCGCCGGGGCGCGAGATCGCGGCGAAGAAGCTGGAGTTCGTCGAGACCATGATCCGCCGGCGGGTGAACACGGTTCAGACGTCCTCCTGCGGGCGGCTGTTTGACGCGGTGGCTTCGATCCTGGGCGTGCGCCAGGAGGTGAGCTATGAAGGTCAGGCGGCTATCGAGCTGGAGATGGCGGCGTGCGCGGGCATCGGCGAGTGCTACGGATTCGAGATCGAGGCCGGAGAGCCGTGGCGTGTGGACATGCGCCCGGCCATTCACGCCATCGTGCACGACCTCCGCGGCGCAATTCCCGCGGGCGTGATCTCCGCCAGGTTTCACAACACGGTGGCGGCAGTGGTCGGCGAAGTTTGCGGCCGCCTGCGGCAGGCGGAGAAACTCAATCGGGTGTGCCTGAGCGGCGGCACATTTCAGAACGTCTACCTGCTGACGCGCGCGCTGGCCGGCTTGCGCGGCAGCGGGTTTGAGGTGTTCCTGCATTCCCGGGTCCCGGCCAACGACGGCGGCGTTTCTCTGGGGCAGGCCGTGGTGGCCAGCCGGAGGGTGGAAGGCCGGACAGGATAAAATCGCAGGATATCGTCGTATGCCACTGTCGCCCGGAACCCTCCTGGGGCTCTACAAAGTCCCGGCGCCGCTCGGCGCCGGCGGCATGGGCGATTGGACGGTTCGCGATGTGGGGCGGACTCTTAGTCCGCGCGGAGCTCTCAGCTCCGCATTGGCCGGGCTGGGGCAAATGGCGGAGCGGGACTGGGAGTCCCGCGCAGGCTGAGAGCCTGCCCCACCTTCGCTGGCCCAGACCAGACCTCCGCGAGCTGCCGCGCCAGCCGCTCCACCGCCTCGGCAACTTCGGCGCACGGCGCGCATCCCAGATCGAATCTCCGGCCTTCGATGCCGTAAATCGACAATCGCCGCGGCAGCCGGCCGAGGACGCGCGCCAGTTCCACCGCTTCAGCCACGCCAAAGGCGTGCGTGGTGCGCCCGCGGGTAACAAACGCCATCGGCCCGAGCGTCCCGTCCCAAACCGCGATCGCGCCGGCAGCCGCGCCGGTGACCACGGCATCGATCAGAATGACATCGTCCGAGCCGGCCCAGCTCGCCATCAGCCCGAGGCCTTCTCCGCCGTGTTCGAGGGCGTCGACGCCCAGCTCGCGCAGCCGCCGGGCCACCAGCACGCCGGCCGCATCGTCGCCCCTCTCAGGGTTGCCGCAGCCGATGATCCGGCGCCCCGCGTTACTCGTGTTCCACCTCGAGGCGCAGAAAGTGCGTGGCGCAGGAAATGCACGGGTCGTAGTTGCGAATGGCCTGTTCGCACTTCCAGGTTGCGTCTTCGAGCGGCCAGGAGGCCACCTGGGCGGCGAACTCGCGCAGATCGTCCTCAATCCGTTTCTGATTCTGCGACGTTGGCGGAACGATCTTCGCCGCCACGATGAGGCCGTGCTCGTCGAGGGCGTAGCGGTGATACAGGATTCCGCGGGGCGCTTCCGTGATGGCCTGGCCCACCCCGCTTCGCGGCACGGCTTCGACGCGGGGCTCGGCCGGAGGCTCGTACTCGCGCACGATGCGCAACGCTTCGGCGCAGGCGAACACCAGCTCCACGGCGCGCACCACAATGCCGCGAAACGGATTCTTCACCGGCGGCGCCAGACCCGCCGCGCGCGCCGCTTCCTGCGCCAACTCGGGTAGCCGGGCGAAGTTGAGATTGAACCGCGCCAGCGGCCCCACCAGATACGAGCCCCTGCCGCGCACCACCGAATGCAGCGCGTTGGAGTGCTTCACGTGCTGCTCGACGAAGTGGTCTTCATACTCGGCGGCGTCGATGTTCAGGCTGCGGTTGGAAGCGAGCCGCCCCTCGTTCAACGGGTACTCGTCCGGATGGGTGAGCGCCACGAACTCATAGTCCTGCTCGAACTCCGGAAACTCGAAACCGGCAACCAGCTTCACCGTCTCGAGCGAAGCCTCCACGGCCCACTGCAAGTCGTCCACCAGTTCCTGCAGCGGCTTTTTCGCCGGCGTCTTGCAGAACCCTCCCACAACCGCCGAGATGGGATGAATCTCGCGCCCGCCCAGCAACCGCACAACGCGGTTGCCGATCTTCTTCAGGCGCAGAGCCTGCTCGACGATGGCCCGGTGGTCGCGCGCCATTTCGAGGGCATCCGGATAACCCAGAAAATCGGGGGCGTGCAGCATGTACACGTGCAGGGCGTGGCTCTCGATCCACTCGCCGCAGTAGAACAAGCGGCGCAGCATGCGCACGGCGGGGTGGATGCGAATGCCCAGTGCCCGCTCCATGGCGTGCACCGCGCTCATCTGGTAGGCGACGGGACAGATTCCGCAGATCCGCGCGGTAATGTCGGCGGCCTCGGAAAAATGCCGTCCCTTCAGAAACGCTTCGAAAAAGCGGGGCGGCTCGAAAATGCGCAGCTTCACGTCGGTCACCCGGTCGCCCTGCAGCTTGATGTGCAGCGCGCCCTCGCCTTCCACGCGCGCCAGCGTCTCCACCCGGATGGTTCTGGTATGCCCGGTCATATGCGTTCGCTCTCTTCACTGGCCTTGCGGAATTGCCAGGCCCACGCGCTGAAGGACCGAAACGCCCGCGAGATCTGCTGGTCGCTCTGCCCCAGCACGCGGAGCTGGCTGGTCAGCGAGGCCGTGTTCGGACTTTCCATCGGCCCGAAACACCCATAGCAGCCGCGGTCGTACGCCGGGCAAAGCGCGCCGCATCCCGCCTGCGTCACCGGTCCCAGGCAGGCCGTTCCCCGCGCCACCGCGACGCACACATTGCCCCGGCGTTTGCATTCCAGACACACGCTGTAGGCCGGGATGTTCGGTTTCCGGCCGGTCAGCGTGGCCGCGATCAGCTCGATCAACTGGTATTGATTGATGGGACAGCCGCGCAGTTCGAAGTCCACGGGCACGTGCTCGGCGATGGGCGTCGAAGATTTCAGCGTGCTGATGAACTGCGGCGTCGCATACACCATGCGGATGAACTCCGTCACGTCCTTCCAGTTGCGCAGCGCCTGGATGCCGCCGGAGGTGGCGCACGCCCCGATGGTGACCAGCGTCCTGGCCTGCCGGCGCACCTGCTGGATGCGCTCCGCGTCGTGATGCGTGGTGATGGACCCTTCCACCAGCGCGATGTCGTAGGGGCCGCTCAGCATGGTCCGGCTGGCCTCCGGGAAGTACGCGATCTCCACGGCTTCGGCCACCGCCAGCAGGTCGTCCTCGGCGTCCAGCAGGCTCAACTGGCATCCGTCGCAGGATGCGAACTTGAAGATCCCGATGCGCGGTTTTCTCTTCGCTTCAGAGCTCATATCGGTCCAGCAGGGGCGCGATGCGGGCATAAGGGAACACCGGGCCGTCTTTGCAGATGAAGTGCGGCCCCCATTGGCAGTGCCCGCAGAAACCCACCCCGCATTTCATGTTTCGCTCCATGGAAAGATACAGATCCTCGCGCCCCACGCCGCGCGAGGCCAGTTCGCGCGCCACCAGCCGCATCATGATTTCCGGCCCGCAGACCATGGCCGTGGTCCTCGCCGACTGCAGGCGAACATACTTGAACAGCGACGTCACCACGCCCACGCGTCCCCGCCAGCTCACGCCGCCGTAATCCACCGTGGAGAGCACCTGGGTGTCTTTCTGTTTGGCCCACGATGCCATTTCCTTCCGGTACAACATGTCCCGCGGGCTGCGCGCGCCGTAGAGCACCACCAGCCTTCCATACCGTTCGCGATTCCGCAGCACGTGATAGATCACCGGCCGCAGGGGCGCGAGGCCAATGCCTCCGGCCACCACGATCACATCCCGGCCCTCGGCCGCCTCGACCGGCCAGCCGGTTCCGAACGGACCGCGCACGCCCAGTTGCTGTCCCGCCTCGCGGCTCACCAGCGCCTGCGTGGCCGGACCCACCGAGCGCACCGTGTAGGTGAGGCTGCGGTCGTCCGCCGGGTCCCCGCTGATGGAAATGGGCAACTCCCCCACCCCGAACACCCATAGCATGCTGAACTGGCCCGGCTCAAAACCGCCGCGCCCGCCATTGGATGGCTTCAGGGCCAGCGTGAAGGTGTCTGGCGTTTCCCTGACCACGCGCCGCACCTCCCAGGGCTGCGGCGACATCGGGTCGGCTTCAACGTGCGGCATACACATCCAGCAGTTGCATTCGGGTGGCGTCGAGCCGGCGGTTCATGATCTGGGCGAACCGCTTCAGCAGCTCGTAGCCCAGGTCGTGGTTCTCTTCGCATTTGGTCCGCAGGCACTTGCCGTCCAGCGCGATGGCCAGGGTGGCCGTCTCCGCCCGGGCGTGGAATCTCCAGGCGTACGGGGGCAGCAGCCACGACCAGCCCAAAATCTCTCCCTCGCCGACCGTATCCACCACGATCGGCCGGCGATGCGGCTGTGAGATTTCGATGGCCACCCGCCCCTGCCGGATCACGTAGAATTCGTTCGCCTCCTCGCCCTCCCGGAGGATGTGGCTGCCCGCTTCGAACCGAACATTTGAGGCGCAGCCGACCAGGAGCGATGTGCAGTAGGTTTCCAGTCCCTCGAAGAACGGATGTTCCGCGAGAATTCTTTCAAGCGTGTGTGTTTCCATTGTTTGCCGCTCCACGCAGTGTTTGCGCCGCTTCGGTGAGATCGATCCCGGCCGGACACCAGGCGATACACCTTCCGCACCCGACGCAGCCCATAGTCCCGAACTGGTCGGTCCAGGAGGCTAATTTGTGAGTCATCCACTGGCGGAATCTGGCCTTGCCCGAGGTCCGGACGCTGCCGCCGTGGATGTAGGAAAAGCTCAGGGTGAAGCAGGAGTCCCACCGCCGCCAGCGCTCCGCGTGATCGCCGGTGACGTCGCTGCTGTCTTCGATGTTCGTGCAGAAGCAGGTGGGACACACCATGGTGCAGTTGCCGCAGGAGAGGCAGCGCGCGGCCAGCTCGTCCCAGTGCGGATGGTCGAAATTCTGATAGAGGACATCGCGGATGCCCGGTATCTCCATGCGCCGGACCTGCCGCGCGGCGGCCGATTCGACGGCCTTCCGGGCCCCCCGCACCGCTTCTTCCGTGGCCGGCGGGCCATCCAGTTCGGCCAGCACTTCCCGCCCGCGCTCGCTCGCGGCCTCGGCCAGGAACCAGTGGCTTTCCGCGTCCATCATTTCGGTGAGCGTCAGATCGGCCTCCGCGGGCACCCCCGTGGCCGTTCCGATGGACGCGCAGAAGCAGGTGGCCGCGGCCCCGGTGCACTGGACGGCGGCCAGGAAAACGCCATCGTGCCGGGAGCCGTAACCGGTGTCCCGAAACCTGCCCTCCATCAATACGCGGTCCTGAATTCCGATGGCCGCCAGTTCGCAGGCGCGCACGCCGACAAACGCCAATGGCCGCGCGGGAGCAGCAACGGGGTTGAGAATCCGGAAATGGCCATCCCGGCGGACCGCGTCGAACAGCTTCAGGTTTGCCGGGTGCAGGAACTTCTTCCAGCTCTGGGGCCCCACCCCATAGCCGAACAGTGCGCCATCCTGGCGCGCCTTCAAGCGGTAACGTCCGGGTTCCTGTTCGTCGGTCCGGCCCCGTGGGAGGTCGTCCGCGCCCTCAATTTCGTCATAGACGATGGCGCCGTCACGGACGGTGGGTCCCAGAACCTGGTAACCGCGGCCCGCGAGCGCTCGGATCAGCTTGTCGATTCCGTCCGGCGCCAACGTCGCTTGCAGTCGCTCAGCCAAGGTGTGCACTCCTCGACTCTGCCGGTCTCGCAGCTTGGCGGGCAATTGGCCCGCCAATGCACAGGACGTCGAAACTAGTTCATGTGCAACGATTTACCGCCCGGAGAGGCGATACCTGGGTGAGGTGCCCCAATCGCCGGGACCCACTTGCGGAGTTAGGCGCTGGATCAGGCAGCAGGAGGTACAACGCCCCGTAACGGCGTTATCTCGGTTTGCAGGAAGTGTGGGCGTCGATTAATCCCATGAAACGGCGCTCACGGAAGAGCACGTGGCTGGTTTGTCGGCAATCTGTGGCTCGTGCGACCCATCCGAAAACGGCCGCCTTCGCAGTCTTTGCGGTGCCTTCGGTAGAGCTTGAGAGCCATCCTTCCTGAGCTCAATTTTGAGCATCATTGCACGCTGGAAGCCGTAGAAAACGCCAAATTATTGATTCTTATGTGGTGCCGGAGGTGGGGGTCGAACCCACATACCCAGTGAAGGATGCGGGATTTTGAGTCCTTTGATTCTGCTTGTAAGTAACTGTATCAAGGTAACTTACAATTTAAAATTGTGAAACTGTGTAAGCCACTGTGTAAATTTCGACCGTTTTATAGGCTTCTATCCACCCCCGCATTCTAGCAGGGAAGCGCCGCATGGACTCGCGGACGGCGTCAGGCACCGGACCCCCTGCCCGCCCCTGCGGCGATGCGCCGGTAATCCCGGGTGTTGTGTCGGCTGCCGGTGTTTCGCCCAAGACCCTGCCCTTGCCCATCTGCGATCCCGCAGAAGCCTTCACAGGGCTTGCGATTGCAACTGACCACTACTCAGCCACCGCCGTCATTGTCGCAACCCGCGTTGTTTCGGACCTAAGAAATTCACTACGCCGTCCCTTTTTCCATCGGAGCAATCTCGGGCTTCCCATGTTTTGCAAAGAGATCGTTGAGCGCCTCGGCGAGCAGATCCTGAATCGTCGTGTCGCGGTCAGCAGCGAGTATACGCAACTGCCTCTTCACTGCCGGAGGAAAATAGCCTGTGACGTTGCTCTTCCCTTCTCTGCTGGGCCGGAAGTGCGGACTCTTGGGCGGGGGCGCCGTCGCGTTGTCTTGCTGGGGGGCCGGTGGCGGAACAGGCACCTCGGCACGGGGCTTAAGCGCTTGCCGTAAGTCTGGTCTTTTTGCCATGGTTCTTTCCCTTCGATTGTTGGCTGGTTGCTGAGTTCAGGAGTTCACACGTGAACTTGTAAATTTCTTTGATTTCGCGAGCCCCCTGCCCGCCTGGTTCAAATTCCTGGGCGCTCTGCCCAAGAACATCGGCATGGGTGAACGCGGCGCGATTGCTCAGATAGAACGGATATACCGGGATCGACATACTGCGGATCGCGTCTTCCGCCTGTTCGCGTTGCGCCCCGCGCGGCGGAACTCCGTTGAGGATAACCGCCACTTTCGCCTTTGTTCGGGCGGCACGGATAAGGCTTATCGTGCTCTCTATGGTTTCCGTGTCCTTGATAGTCGGGCGGCAGGGAATCAGTATCAGGTCCGCCTCTTGAGCCGCAGCAATGGCTGATTGTTCCAGACGACCGGGCGTGTCGATCAAGACGAGTTCAGCCCCGTTCTCGCGAGCCGTGGCGAGTACATTACGCAGACGAGCGGGCTGAACGGAGATGATTACAGGGTCCGCATTGCGCCGGTCGCCCCATTTGCAGGCGCTGGCTTGCGGGTCGAGATCGATGACAGCGACCGACTTGTTTGCCTTGTAGGCCGCTACGGCAAGCGAGAGAGTCAGAGTGGTCTTGCCGCTACCCCCCTTCTGCCCGAGAACGGATATCACCTTCATGAGTGCACCTTTGAAGCTGTTAACGTGTTTACTCGTTTACACCTGAACTGGGGCGACATGTTTACTCCTTTTCGTGTTGCTGTTTGGGCCAGATTGCGGGTTTACAAGTTTGCTTTGGGACGGGTTTGCGTGTTTGCCGGTGAACATGTTGACCTGTTAGCCCGCCAACTTGTTGGGGAGTTCCTGCGGGAAACAAGTTCACACGTTTCGGTGATGACAAGTTGCCCTGACAACCTGCCGCCGTGTTTACTTGTTGGCGTATGAACCTGTTTACAGGACGCGGGGGCATGCTCGACAGCTCGCACCGAACGAAGTTCACTGGTTTTCGAGTTGACGTGTGAACTCTTGAAGAAGGCAAGGTTGTCCGCGCCCCGCGCAATTCGCGACCGGGGCGGATAGGGGCGGCAGGATAATGCTGCGGATTCGTGCTTACGGCGATGAACATCTATGGCAGTGCAGGTGAAAACGGGTGGGGCGTGTTTACTTGTGAACAGGAAAGGAGGCGAACACGTTAGCTCAGTTTTGCCGATTCGTGTTCTCTGGTCAAGAGGCGAGGGCACAACTTTTATTGTTCAAGTGTTGACATGTTGCCGTGTTCACATGTTTGCGCGGCAATCTAATCCGGGCTGAAGGGCCGTGGTGAGGGCCGGCGGCTGGCGCTTTGCACCGGCAGGGGGAGCCGCGAGGGGGATTTCAGCGGCTGCGTTTTGAAATCCCTCTGGCGGGGGGAGACGGCTGTCTTCGCCGTCGTGGGGGCGAACCCTCCCGCCCCGGCGTCCGCCCCTGGGGGCGGAATGAGAA
>CAYVPZ010000123.1:0-9794 GCA_964453955.1 uncultured Solibacteraceae bacterium
TTCCACGGCTACCCGTGGCTGATCCACCGGCTCACCTACCGCCGCACCAACCACGACAACCTGCACGTCCGCGGCTACAAGGAGGAAGGAACCACCACCACGCCGTTTGACATGACCGTGCTGAATCAGCTCGACCGCTTCCATCTGGCCATGGACGTGATCGACCGCGTGCCCAGCCTGCAAAGCGCGGCCGCGCACGAGAAACAGATCCTGCGCAACCGGCTCATCGAGCACAAGCTGTGGGTAGCGCAGCACGGCGACGACATGCCCGAGATTCGCGACTGGCAATGGCCCGGCTAACCGTTGTGGGGCCGGCTTTCAGCCGGCGCTGCGGCTGACCTATGCGCATCCTCGTCCTCAACGGTGGTTCCAGCTCGCTGAAGGCGGTTCTGTACGAAGTGGCAACAGCCGCGCCGCTTCCCATGACGCCCCCCGCGTCGCTCTGGGATGCGCGCGTCGACTGGGGCCGCCACCCCGGCACGGCCGAGATCCGCATCCGCACCGCGTCGGGCGCCACCAATCAAACTCTGCCCATCCCCTCGCAGGAGGCCGTGCTGCGTCCCGTCCTCGAATCCCTGCCCGGAAAAGTGGACGTGGCCGGACATCGCGTGGTCCACGGCGGCAAGGCGTTTCGCGATAGCACGCGGATCACGCCGGAGGTGAAGCGGGAGATCGCCCGGCTGGTGGAATACGCGCCCGAACACAACCGCCTGGAACTGGAGGCCATCGAGGCGGTGGAAAGCATCCTCGGCGCGAACCTGCCGCAGATTGCGGTGTTCGATACGGCGTTCCACTCCACCCTCGCGCCCGCCGCTTACACCTATCCCGGGCCGCACTCGTGGCTGGACGACGGCCTGCGCCGGTACGGCTTCCACGGAATCAGCCATCAATACACCTCGCGGCGCGCCGCCGAGTTGCTCGGCCGCCCGCTCGAATCGCTGCGCATGATCACCTGCCATCTGGGCAACGGCGCCTCGCTGGCGGCCGTGGCTGGCGGCCGGAGCATCGACACCACCATGGGTTTCACCCCTCTGGCGGGTCTCATGATGGGCACCCGTAGCGGCACCGTCGATCCCGGCATCATCATCCACCTGGTGCGGCATTGCGGCTATCGCGCCGACGAGCTGGACCGCATCCTGAATAAGGAGTCCGGGCTGAAAGGGCTCTCGCGCGTTTCCGGGGACATGAGGGAGGTGCTGGCGGCCATGGATGCGGGCAATCCAGACGCGCGGCTCGCATTCGAAGTCTACGCGCACCGCCTCGCGCAGGAGACCGGTTCCATGCTGGCCAGCCTCGGCGGCCTCGACGCGCTGGTGTTCACCGCGGGCGTCGGCGAGAACTCGCCGCTGCTGCGCACGCGCATGGCTGAGCGCTTCGCCTTTCTGGGCGTGCGTCTCGACGAAGCCGCCAACGCGAAATCGCCCGCCGACACGGAAATCTCCACGCCCGATTCATCCGTGCGCGTGCTCATCGTGCACACCGAAGAGGACTGGGAAATCGCCCGCGAGTGCCACCGGTTGAACGCTACCGGTGCGCTCTGAGCTATCGTGGTGTACAAGCAGTGCGTCTCGGAATCGATTTCGGAACGACCCGGACTGTGGTCGCGGCCGTCGACCGCGGCAACTATCCCGTGGTGTCCTTTGAAACGTCGGATGGCGAACACTTTGACTGGTTCCCCTCCGTGCTGGCCGTTTGCCGCGACTGGCGCCTCTACGGCTGGGACGCCTGGGCCCCGCAACTGGAGCCAAGCTGGACCATCATCCGCTCCATCAAGCGCGTGCTCGAGAACGCCGGCCCCGACACCATCATTCACGCGGGCAATCAGAAAATTACCCTCGCGCAGGTGCTGCGCGAAATGGCCGAGGCGCTGAAATGTTCGCTGCTGGAGCACTCCAGCCTGCACATCCGGCGCGGGGAAAAGCTGGAGGTCATGCTCGGGGTGCCCGCCAATTCCAACAGCAACCAGCGGTTCCTGACCACCGAAGCGTTCCGCTCGGCCGGGTTCGAGGTGCTGGGTCTGCTCAACGAGCCCTCGGCCGCCAGCCTCGAATACGCGCACAAATACAAAACTCCGGGCCGCATTCTGGTGTACGATCTCGGCGGCGGCACCTTCGACGCCTCGCTGGTGGAGACCGGCGAGCAGATGCACTTCGTGGTTGCCTCCGAAGGCATCTCCACTTTGGGCGGCGACGATTTCGATCAGATTCTGGCCGACCTCGCGCTCGAAGCGGGCGGCATTTCGCCCGACGAAGCCCGCGAGCTTACCCAGGCGGAAACGTTCCTCCTGCTGGAGGAGTGCCGCGAGAAGAAAGAGTCGCTGCACGCCAACACGCGCAAGCTCGTAGTGGATCTGGAGGCGGTGCGCGAGGGGTGGGGTGCGGCCACGGTCCCGGTGGCGGACTTTTACGACCACTGCGGCCCGCTCATGCAGGAGACCGTCCACCTGGTGGAGGACGTGCTCGCAAGAAACCCAGGCCGTTCCGTCGACGCGCTGTACATCACCGGCGGAGGCAGCGAGCTTCCCATCGTGGCGAGGGTGCTGCGCGAGGAGTACGGCCGCAGGGTGCGCCGGTCGGCCTACACGCGCTCGGCAACGGCGATCGGGCTGGCCATTCAGGCCGACGTGCAGGCCGGTTACGTTCTGCGCGAGAAGTTCTCGCGATACTTCGGCGTGTGGCGGGAAACCGACGGCGGCAACCGCATCATTTTCGATCCGTTGTTCGAAAAGGGAACCCTGCTGCCCGCGCCTCGCGCAACGCCGCTGCGCATCGCCCGCTCCTACGAACCATGGCACAACGTTGGCCACTTCCGCTATCTGGAGTGCAGCCATCTGGGAGCGGACGGCGAGCCCACCGGAGACATTACCGTATGGGACGAGATCCTGTTTCCCTTCGACCCTCAGTTGCGTGAAAAGGCCGATCTGAGCGACGCCGACATCGCCCGCACGAGGAGCGCTTCCGACCAGACGGTAGAAGAGTGTTACACCTGCGACGCCAGCGGCACCGTGGAGGTGGCCATTCGGAACCGGACGGCAGGGTATGCGCGCAGTTACCGCCTGGGACGCTGGTCCTCGCGCCAGCCAACCACGGTCACGCCCGGCAAGCCGAAACGGACCAGCGGGAAACGATGAGATCCCCGCGTTCACGAGTCGGAGCCTGCCTGGTACTCTCGGCAGCGGCCCTGTTTGCGCAGACCGAGATCCCCGAATGGTGCCGCGCGCTGCCGCGCCCCGAATACAGGAACCTTCAGCGCGTGGCGGTGAGTGACGCCTGGTTCGAAGTTTACAAAGTCGCCCCCGCCGTTTTCGCCATCTACGAACCGCATCAGTTCGAAGAAACCATCAGCTATCTCATCGTCGGCAATCAACGGGTCTTGCTTTTTGACACGGGCATGGGCATCAGTGACATCAGGAAAGTTACGGCGGAGCTGACCCGCCTGCCCATCGTTGTCCTGAACTCGCATACCCATAACGATCACGTCGGCGGCAACTGGCAGTTCGAAACCGTCTATGGCATGGATACCGATTTTACTCGCCGCAATGCCCAGGGCTCGCGCGAAGACGCCCAGGCCGAACTCGCACCTGGCTCGATTTGCGGCGAGTTGCCGAAGGGATTCGGTCGGGAAAGTTACGCCACGCGTCCCTGGAGGATCGCGGCATACGTGCACGATGGCGAGCGCATCGATTTAGGTGGCCGAACTCTCGAAGTCATCGCCACGCCCGGCCACACACCCGACTCCATCTCTCTCCTTGAGCGCGCCAACGGCCTTCTCTTCACCGGCGACACTTACTATCCCGCGCCCATCTGGCTCTACCGTCCGGAAACCGATCTGGCGGCGTATGACTCCTCCATCCGGCGGCTGGCCGCGCTCGCGCGGCAAGTCAGGACGGTTCTCGGCCAACACAACATTCCCATGGCGCCCCCGTCGTCATTGACACAACTGGTTACCGCCTTCGAGGCCGTGCGTGCCGGCAAGGTCCCCCCTACTCCGGCGGAGCCCGGAAAGGTCATTTACAAGGTCGGTGACATCTCCTTCCTGATGCGCCAGGGGACCGCGTTTCGGCCACGGCCCCCGGCACGGAATGCAGTTACTGAATGATTGCGGCTCCGTCGATAGGGGCCGCGATTGTCGAGGCAAAGCGCAGCGTCAGTTCACCCTCGGAGCTGATATTGAAAAGCGTTATGTCCGACTCACCCTGGCTTCCGCCATCGATGACGCCGAGAAGGTTGCCCTGAACGGCCAGGTCCGTCGGCGCTCCCATTAGTTTGGCCACGCCGCTTTTGTCGAGAAAGACGTTGGCGTCGCTCACCAGATAGCGCAGCAGTTGCTTGCCCGGGCTATCCGACGAAAAAAGAAAGTGTCCGTAAAGAGCGTTCCAGCAGGGCGCGTGGGTTATGGCGCCTTGTTGATTGGTGAAGGGCGTCGGGCCGATTGCGGAGGCCACGATTTCGCCGCCCACAATGAGCGTTTCCAGATCCGAATGCGCGATGGTGGCGTACACGTAGGCGCCGTCGGCAACCATTCCGAAGGGAGTATTGTCGTTTGGCGCGGGCGGCAGCGGCACCGCGACGCTCGGTCCGGATATGCCCGGCGCCAAATCGGTGGACAAATTCAGCAGCCCGATGCTCCCGCTTTTTTCCGAATAAATGGCTCCGCCGGCGTACGTAATAATCTGCGCGGAGCTGCCGTCGCCAATCAGGAGTTGCGCGGTGCCGTCGTTAGGCCCGACGGTATCTCCGTATACCGGGAACGATTCCGCCATGGTGGTGTCGAGGACTACCAGATGATCGTGACCGAAGGCGACGGATACGGGTGGCGCAATTGTCTTCACCGTCTGAATGGGCTGCATCGCGTTGCCCTGCCGCTCGAAAATGGTGACGCTGCGCGAGCTGTAGTTGATGGCGGCCGCGAGCTCGCCCGAAACTGCCACGCCGCCGGCGTTACCGCTGGCCCCGCCGCCACCGCCCGTCGGTACGTAATCGGTCTCGCTGGTTACGGTATTGACCACCGCCAGGTAATTTGGAGTTCCATTGGTCTCGGTCAGGAAAAGCGGGGTCTGGCTGGCCTGCCAGCTCGACGCGGCGGCGAGGGCGGCGGATGCCGCGGCCACGAACGTCAGCGCGAACGCTGCCAGCGCTTTTGTGGTGTGACTTCTCTTCATTAACACGTGTCTCTCCTTATTCGAATTTCGTGGTGTGAACTTCAAACGACTATTCGCCCGCGCCACAGGGGAAGTTACGCTCTTGCGCCGATTAATCGCACCGTAACCGGACCGCGCCACCCAACGTATACTTGCTTGTAAGATCTGCATGAAGCACCTGCTGATGGCGAAGGCATGGCGCCGGTAGAACGGGCGCGCGAGGCCGATGATCGCAGCCCTTCCTTCAGCGCTCCGGAGGCGCTCATGGCCCGTTATCAACAGGGCGATCTGGCTGCGGCCACGGAACTGATCCATCGCCTGAGCCCGCAGTTACACCGGTTTTTTGTGGTACAGGCGGCGCGCCCCGGCGACGCGGACGATCTGCTGCAGGAAACCTGGCTGCGTATTCACAAGGTCCGGCATACCTACCGCGCCGGGGAGCCGGTGTTGCCGTGGCTTTACGCGATTGCCCGGCACATTCGCGTGGACCACTATCGAAAGGCGCGCCGCACAGCGGGCCGCGAAGAGTGTCTGGAGGGAATACCGGAGGTGGCCGCGGTACCCTCGGCGGGGTCGGGCAGAACTCTGGATCTGGAAGCGCTTCTGGCGCCTCTTCCCGCGAGCCAGCGCGAAGTAATCGAGATGTTGAAGGTTGCGGGGATGACGGTGGAGGAGGTCGCGCGCGCCACTTCGTCGAGCGTCGGATCGGTGAAGCAGAAAGCCCACCGGGCTTATGAGAAGTTGCGGGAGTGGATGGGAGGCCCCTCGTGAAGGATCGGGAGATCGACGACATCCTGCGGCAGGCCGCGCAGGCTCCCCACGCCGTGGACCCGGCGCTGCTCGATCGTGTGTCTCGATCTATCGGGTCTTCGCTCGAACCGGTCCGTCCGCTGCCCTCGGCCTGGGTGCTGGCGGGCGGGCTGGTTCTGATCGGCGCGGCCGTCGCCATGGCTGGTGCGGCGGCATTGGGATTCCACGGCATTCAAGACCTGGGCGCTGTCGGGCGCGCGGTGATCTTTCCCGCGCTGGGCGTCCTGATAGTCCTCGCGGCCATGGCATGCGTCAGCCAGATGGTCCCCGGAAGCCGGCGTCTCGTGGCCCCGGGGTTGCTGCTCGGCGCCGGCAGCCTCGTGCTGCTGGCCGTCTTTGCGCTCGTGTTTCACGACTACCGGACCAGCCACTTCGTGTCCCAGGGAGTCGCCTGCCTGGTTGCGGGCCTGGTCCTGGCGATTCCCACGGCGCTCGGGAGCTGGCTGCTTCTGCGGCGCGGTTTCGCGGTAAATTCGGTCGCTGCCGGACTCATGGCGGGCACCCTGGCGGGCCTCGCCGGTGTGACCATGCTGGAGCTTCACTGCGCGAATTTCGAGGCCTTCCACGTGATGCTCTGGCATACCGCGGTGGTGCCCATCAGCGCGGCTGTGGGAGCGCTGCTGGCTCGGGCTGTCCGTTCCCGCGCATCCTGAAGCCGTCACACGGCGGTATCCTCTAAATCGTGGTCACCGGCCTCGTTCAGATTCGCCAGCTCGCCGCGGCGAAACAGAGCGAAAATGTCGAATTCTGGCGCTATCTGAGCGCGCACCACCCCGCCCATGACGCGCGGCGCCACGTCGCCGAGCACGTTGCCGAACAGATCGATTGCCGCACCTGCGCCAACTGCTGCCGCGAGACCACTGTCGAGGTCACCGACGAGGACATCGAGACCATTGCCGGCTTCCTCGACGCGACGTCCAACGAAGTGAAGCAGGTTTATACCATCGCGGATCCGGCCGGCGGTGCGCGCATCCTGAAACAGACCGCCGGCGGTTGTGTCTTCCTTGCGGGCAATCTGTGCGGCATCTATGCCGCGCGGCCCCGTCCCAGCCGCGAGTTCCCCTTCCTGCTGGCCACCACGACGTCGCCCGGAAGCCGCACCCCTTCCATCTTCGGCCGTTCCTGCCTCTGCCTCATCGTCTACAACAGCTTTGAAGAGTTGAAGAAGCTTAATTCAAGCCCCCTTTACAGCGGGCGGCAAACCAGGATAAGGTCTTCAGATCGGGAGGCATTGCGTCCAATGAGTACCCGCTTTGGGCCCGACTTAAACGCTTTTGACGCTGCCTTTGTAAGACAGCGTACATATAGGTCTTCGAATCGCCCCACTCCTACGTCGCCGGAGGCGAAAAAGCTGACTGAAATCCTTGCCATCGCGGACATCCGCGTGAATGGCAACCGCGTCTGGGATCTGCAGGTGCACGACGAACGGTTCTTCGAGCGTGTGCTGGCGGAAGGCAGTATCGGCGCGGGCGAATCGTATATGGACGGATGGTGGGACGTGGAAGCGCTCGACGAGTTCTTCACGCGCGTCCATCGCCTGGAGTTGCACCGGCACGTCATGACGCCCGGCGTCCTCTGGCTCGCGCTGAAAGGCAGAATCTTCAACCGGCAGACGAGGTCGCGATCGCGCGCGGTGGCGCAGGAACACTACGACCTCGGCAACGATGTGTATGAGGCCATGCTCGACCGCCGCATGCAGTACACCTGCGCCTATTGGCCAGGCGCCACCACGCTCGATCAGGCGCAGGAGAACAAGCTCCATCTGATCTGCCGCAAGATCGGGCTGCGCCCCGGAATGAAAGTGCTCGAACTGGGCGGAGGATTCGGCGGGCTGGCGCACTTCGCCGCCGCCGAGTACGGCTGCCAGGTGGTGAGTTACAACATCTCTCGTGAACAGGTGGCATTTGCGCGCAGCCTTTGCCGCGGTTTGCCCGTTCGCTTCGAGGAAAAGGACTATCGCGAGGCCGCCCGCGAGAAGGAGCAGTTCGATCGCGTCGTTTCCATTGGCCTGTGCGAGCATGTCGGCTACAAGAACTACCGGCAGTTTCTGGAACTGGCGCATCAACGGCTCAAGAGCGGCGGCCTGTTCCTGCTGCACACCATTGGCGGGAACGAGTCGGCCACCAGCACCGATCCCTGGATCGACAGGTACATCTTCCCGGGCGGCATGCTCCCCTCCATCGCGCAACTGGGCAAGGCGATGGAGCGGCTCTGGGTGGTGGAAGACTGGCACAACTTCGGGCCGGATTACGACCGCACGCTGATGGCCTGGTGGGACAACTTCGAGCGGGGCTGGACGGATCTGCGCCAGAAATATGGCGGCCGCTTCTACCGCATGTGGAGGTTCTACGTACTGGGGTCGGCGGGCGGATTCCGCGCGCGCAAGATGCAGTTGTGGCAGCTTGTGCTCTCCAAAGGCGATGTGCCGTCGTACGCGCCCGTACGCTGATGACCCTGACTTCAGCCGAACACCAGAGCCGGTGCGAGCGTCTGGTGACGGCCTTTGACGCGGCGCGTGCGGCCGGGGCACACATAGCCCTCGCCAAATCGACATCGAATCTCTTCCGCCGCCGCGACCGGCGCGACACGAAAAGGATCGATGTGCGCGGCTTTCACCATGTGCTGCGCGTCGACCCGGAGAGCATGACCGCCGACGTCGAAGGCATGACCACCTACGAAGCCTTCGTCGATGCGACGTTGCGTCATGGTCTGCTGCCCACCGTTGTGCCACAGCTTAAGACCATTACCGTCGGCGGCGCGGTCAGCGGCGTGGGCATCGAATCGTCGTCGTTCCGCTATGGCCTGGTGCACGAGACGGTGGAGGAGATGGACATCCTCACCGGCGACGGCCGAATCGTGGCCTGCTCGCGTTGCCGGAACCCCGACCTGTTCTATGGTTTTCCGAATTCCTACGGGACGCTCGGCTATGCCCTGCGCCTGCGCATCCCGCTGGTCCCCGCTCGGGCGTACATCCACCTCACCCACGAAGCGTATACGGACCCGCGCACGTACTTTGCCCGTATCGACGAACTTTCCCTCCGCGACGGCGTCGATTATCTGGATGGAACCATCTTCGGCCGGGACCGCATGTATGTCACCACGGGCGAATTCGCCGGCGATGCTCCGCGCGTGAGCGACTACACCTACATGGGCATCTACTTCCGGTCCATTCTGGAGAAGCGGGAGGACTGGCTGACCGCCCGCGACTACATCTGGCGCTGGGACACGGACTGGTTCTGGTGCTCGAAGCACTTCGGCGTGCAGAACCCGCTGGTGCGCCTGCTGGCCACACCGTGGGCGCTGAACTCGCGCACCTATCAGCGCATCATGCGCCTGTCGAGCCGGGTGCTGCCCGATTCGCATCACACCGAATCGGTGATTCAGGACGTCGATATCCCGCTGGAGCACGCCGCGGAGTTCTTCGACTTCCTCATGCGGGAGATCGGCATCGCGCCCGTATGGGTGTGCCCGTTCCGCGCCTTCGACCCCACCGTGACCTTCCCGCTGTTTTCGCTCAGCCCGGGCACGCTGTACATCAACTTCGGATTCTGGGACATGATTCCCACCACCCACGAGGACGGTTTCTTCAACCGAAAAGTGGAGGAGAAGGCGCTGGAACTGGGTGGCAGAAAGGGGCTGTATTCGACGGCGTGGTACGACGAAGAGACCTTCTGGAAGCTCCACGACCGCCAGCGCTACGAAGAGCTGAAGGCCAGGTACGACCCCGGCGGCGTCTTCCGCGATCTGTACGCCAAGTGCGTGGGCCGGAAGTGACGGCTGGTAAATTGGGACTTGCCGTTTATCCGCTCCATCCGCAACGGTCTGCGCCAGCGGGCGAGCTTGA
>CAYVPZ010000124.1:0-9681 GCA_964453955.1 uncultured Solibacteraceae bacterium
CAGGTTCATGATGATCCCTTCGTGCCGGCCCACAATGCCGGTGTGCGGCGCGGAGGTGAAATCGCGAACCGAAGCCGAGTGCCAGTGGTAGCGGCGAGCGAGACCGGTGGAGTCGTTGAGCCCCTGCTGCACCACCGTCCACTCGCCCGCGGCGCTCACGATGAAGGTGTGCAGGTAGATCTGAAACCCGTCGGCGATGGCGTTGTTGTCCACGCGCGCGGTGAGGCGGCTGGTGCGCACCAGCGCTTCGCCGTCCAGCCCGCGCACCTCGGCCACCGCGCGCAGCTCGTCCGGCGTGTTCCGCGAATGCCGGCCGCGCCCGCCGCAGATGTGGATGCCCAGTTCGTGCGCGCGCGGATTCAGGCCCCGCTTGAGCGCGCCCAGCACGGAGGTGGTGATGCCGGAGGAGTGCCAGTCCATGCCCATGACCGAACCGAGCGCCTGAAACCAGAACGGATCGCTGAGGCGCGAGAGCAATTCAGAGGGTCCGTAGTGATAAAGGATGCTCTCGCCGATGGCCGTCCCCAGCCTGGTCATGCGCTCGGCCAGCCATGCGGGCAGGCGTCCGCCGTGGAGCGGGAGGTCGGCGAATCCGGAGCGCTTCATGATTTCAGCCGGGTCCTTACAGAAGCATACGCCAGGCCAGACCGAAGCTGGCCGCCGCGAAATCGAGCACAGGCAGTTCGCCGACGTGCATGGCCAGCAGACGCGCGAAGATGTCCGGGCGGTTCGCGAACACCTGCAGGGCGCGTTTCCGCAGCAGGGGCCAGCGGTCCATCAGCAACATGAAATCGGCCATGAACGCAGGCCTTCGCGCGATGCGCCGATGCGCCGCGGCATACTCGCGGAGGTCTTCCCGCTCGAGTGCGTCCGCGAGGGCCAGCGCCTGTTGAAAGGCAATTCCCAGACCTTCGCCGGTAATGGCGTCCACCGATCCGGACGCGTCGCCGACCAGGGCCACGCGTCCTCGAAAAACCGCGCGAAGCGTGCGCGTGGCGGTGACCGCGCCACGTTCGCTGGTGACCTGCGCGGCCTAGGCCAGGCATGCGCGCAGCTCCGGAAAGCGGACCAGGGCGTCATCCAGACGAAGCTGCGGATCGCGCGTGAGCAACGCGGCGCTAATCTCTTCGGGCGCAACAGGCGTGACATACACCTGGAAGGCCGGGCCCCAGTAGATCTCCGTGGAATTGGTCCACGGCGCGATGCGATGATGGCGGCGGAAACCGAAGCGCCGCACGTCGCGCGAGGAGGCGTCCAGACCGGCCCAGGAACGCACGCGCGAGCTGCCGCCGTCGGCGCCCACGATCCAGCGCGGACGAAACGTCGAGGAGCGAGTGCGCACGACATCGGCGTTCATGCTGCTGACGGGTTCGCCCCAGTGCAGGTCCACGCCCGCGCGCTCGGCGTGATCCACCAGCACGCGGTGCAGCGTGGTTCGCCGCACGCCGATTCCGAAGCCCGCCGGGAAACTCGCGGCCGCGGATACCCCGCCAGCACCGATAAACCGAATCCCGCGAAACAGTGATGACTCCTCGCCGGGAATCGAGACGCCCAGCCGCCCGGCAGCCTCCAGCGCGTCGGGCATCAATCCTTCCCCGCAGGCTTTGTCGATGGGAGGGTGACGCGCGTCGGCGACGGCAACGCGGAAGCCCCGGCGGCGCGCCGCAATGGCCGTCGCGAGGCCGGCAGGTCCGCCCCCCACAATCAGAATGTCAGCCGTGTTCATCGCCGAATTTACCAGCGCAGCAACACCAGCTCCGAGCAGAAGCCTGGTCCCATGGCGGCCAGCACGCTCCACGTTCCCGGTTCGGGGCGGCGGCGGGTCATGACCTCTTCCAGCACCAGCAGCACGGACGCCGAAGACAGATTTCCGGTCTTGCGCAGGCAGTCCCAGGACACCGTGAGCTGTTTCGGCTCCAGTCCCAGTGCGGCCTCCGCCGCCTCCAGAACTTTGGGCCCACCGGTGTGCACAATCCAGCACCCGATGTCGGATCGCGTGAGATCGTGCTCGGCCAGAAACTCGTCGGCGTCGCGGCCCAGATGCTCACGTACCACGTCCGGCACCTGCGGCGACAGCACGATGCGGAAGCCCTTCTCGGACACGTCCCAGCCCATCACTTCCTGGGTCTCCGGGTAGAAGGTGGAGCGGGTGGCGACAATCTCCGGCCCGGACAAATCGCGCTCGGACCCCGCGATCAGCACCGCGGCGGCGCCATCGCCGAACAAGGCGCAGGAGATCAGATTGGCCATGGAGAGGTCGTCGCGCTGCCAGGTGAGCGAGCACAGCTCCACCGACAACAACGCGGCCACCTGGCGCGGGTACGCGCGCACGTAATCGGCCGCGCGCGCGATACCGGCCGCGCCCCCGACGCATCCGAGGCCGAAGATGGGCACGCGGCGGAGGTTCGGCGAAAGCCCCATGCGGTTGATGAGCCGCGCGTCAATGGAAGGGCTGGAAATGCCGGTTATGGAAACGAAGAACAACGCGCCGATGTCCTGGGTGCCCAGGCCCGCCTGAGTCAGCGCCCGGCAGATGGCCTGACTGCCCAGTTCTTCGGCGGTCCTGATCCAGACCTCGTTGGCCTGGCCCCACGTCTCCAGACCCGGATAAGCTTCCATCGGCAACGCCAGGTAGCGGCCATCGACGCCGACGTTGGCGTGCAGAAGCTCCACCAGACGCGGGTTTTCGATGCGGCCGCCCCAGTACATTTTCAACGCGGCGCCGAGAACCTGCTGCGGATAATAATTCCCGGGAAGGGCGCTCGCGGCGCTCACGATGTTCATTCGTTCATTGTCCTGGCTCCGGCGGTGGGATCGGACGCCGGAAGATCGTATTCACTGTAATTTAGCAAGTTCTTCGCGATACAGGCGATTCCGCGGGTACGCGCCGGCCAGCCAGGCGAGCGTACGTTTCGCCTGCGGGCGGTTATTATCGCGCAGGGCCGCCACCGCGAGCAGGAGCCGGGCGTAGGGCATGAGGTAGTGGCCATTGCTGGCGGTGAGCCGCAGATTCGCGATGCCCACGTCCTTGTCCGTTTGTGCGCCGCCCGCGCGGAGCAGCCAGCGGATGGGCGCCGGTTTCAAGCTGAGCATGTAGTTCTCCACGCCGACGGCCAGATACGCGTCGTAGCACCGCGGGTGAGCCGCCAGCAGCTTTCCGGCGACGTCGCGGCCCTGCTTCATTTCGTTCAGCGATGTCAGGTACCGCTTCTCCACCAGGGCCAGATAATCGGCGTGCAAGCCGAGCCGCAGCACGCTGGCCAGCAGGGCGTTCTCATCGTCCGGCGAGCCCTTCAGAACGCGCTCGGCAAGCAATTGCCCGTGGACCAGCGCGCTCTCGAAGCAGGCCTTCACGGCGGGGTCGGAGTTCAACCGGCGAAGGTGCAGAAAGCTGTCGTTATCGACGAAGAATTCCGATTGCAGAACGCGCATGCGGTCGAATTCCGAGAACAGATACGCGGCGGCGTCGGAGACCGGCCCCATGGGGTCCTCGGGATGCAGTTGTTCCCACTGGCGGAAAGCATGGTGGGCGCCGTCGAACTGCAGATCGTACATCTGCTGGTAGCCTGCGTCGAGCAGGGTCGCATTCGTCGCGCCGCAGGGGAGAACAACCAGGATGGCCAACAGGAATTGCCGACGTTTCATCCGCTAAGAGACCGACGAGCGCGAGGCCGCCATGGTTACCATTGCTGTGTTTCACTATGTAGGTAATGCTCAGCCACGTTGATCTCACGCTCGACTCCCTGCTGCCGTATATTGTTTCCGCCGCGCGAATTGCCACGATCTTCGTGCTGGCGTGGATCGGCTCGCGGATCGCCCACAAGGCCGTGGACAGACTTCCCGCCCACACCCTGCGCAAGGCGCGGAGCGGCGGCGCCGGCGAAGTGGAACTTCAGAAGCGCATCCAGACCATGACGCGGGTGGCCGGCGGCGCGCTGGGAGTGGTGGTGTGGACCGCCGCTCTGGCCATGGTGCTGCACGAGATGAAATTCAACGTCGAGCCGCTGATTGCCGGCGCGGGCGTGGCCGGCGTGGCCCTTGGCTTCGGCGCGCAGAGCGTGATCAAGGACTTGCTGAACGGCATGTTCCTGCTGATCGAAAATCAGTTGCGAGTGAATGACGTCGCCGTGATCAACGGTACGGGAGGCCTGGTGGAGGAACTCAACCTGCGCACCACGGTGCTGCGCAGCGAGGACGGCGCTGTCCACGTTTTCCCGAACGGTTCCATTCACAGTCTCTCCAACCTGACCCGCGATTTCTCCTATGCGGTGTTCAATGTGACCGTCGATTACGGTCAGGATGTGGACCGGGTGATGAAGGTGGTGGGCGAACTGGGCGCGGAACTGCGTGCCGAGCAACCCTGGGCGCAGACGATTCTGGACCCGCTGGAAATGCTCGGCGTCGATTCCCTGGGGAGTTCAGGACCGTTGATTAAGTTTCGTTTCCGCACCCTTCCCATGCAGCAATGGAGCATCGCCCGCGAGATGAACCGCCGTCTCAAGCGCCGCTTTGAAGAGACCGGCATCGCCCTGGCGTTCCCGTCGCAGACCTTGTATCTGGCTCCGGAAACACCCTCCGACTTGCGAGAAGAACTCCGCACGGCGGTGCGGGAGGTTCTTGGGGAGCGGAATCAGCCGCCGATGAACGCAGATGAACACGGATAAGAGGTTCTTCTTTTTAATCTGCGTTTATCTGCGTTCATCGGCGGCTGATTCCGCGCATTATTTCTCTTCTGTGGGGAATTGGATCGTGGTGTCGGCGCCGAATTTACGATAATTCGAGAATTGAATTTCGTCGCGCGTCCGGCCATCTGCCCGGCGCGTATAGTGGATGGCCCTCTTCGGCAGCCAGAAGGGTTTTCCGCCCAACATCACCATGGAGTATTCCAGCAGATTCCTGTTCTCCTGTAAACGGTACGCTTCGGGGATCTCGACATTCTGAAATGTGAATTGCATGATGCTGCCCGTATCCGCGTCGGCATAAACGGACCCCCGGTACGCCGAAATCCAGCTCCTCTTCTGCCGGTTGGTCACCCCGTTGACCGTGATGCTCCCCATTTCCACGCAGCAGACGTCGTACTGGGAATGAACCCGGTCGATGGAATAATTAAACACCGCCAGGCGCCGGCCATGCAGACTCTCCCAGTGATCCCACTGAAACCGGGCCTGACTGGATGGAGCAAAGGTGATGGCCAGAATGGTTCCGAACTCGCCCCGGCTGTATGCGGCGCGGATCTCCTCGAGGGGCCTGGTGTCGGGCGCGCCATTCAGTTTCCTGGTGTGGTAAGCCTCTTTTCCCTCGTAGTAATCGAGGTCCTCCACAACGATGTCCTCCAGGCGCCATCCATCGGTCAGTTTGGCTTGTACTTTGCGCGGACCGCGAATACCCGACTCGTGGCCGCTGGTGGAGAACCGGGTGGATTCCGTGCAGGACATGTTCGGAAGAGCGCTCATGTAGCCGGCCGCGTACTCGGTGATCCTTCCCAGCAGCGCCGTTTGCTGTTGCGCGTCGAGGCCGGCATCGAGCACCACAACCGGCTGCGCGGCCGGTGGGAGACTCGCCGAGCGCGCGCGCAATTCATCGAGTGCGTGGAGCGTGCGAGGTCCGGCTCCCTGGGTCTTCAGAATCTGGATGGCCTCGCCGTCCAGCCGTTCGGTGAGCCGTACGCTCTGCACCTGGCGCGCGATGGCTTCGTCGCTGTCATCGATAGCCAGGGCCGCCGAAACCAATTGGAAGATGTCCTCGGCGCTTGCCGGCGTCCCGGTGGAAGCGCGGGCCGTCGCGATCACGAGCAGCATGGCGCAGGCGGCGATCGACAGCTTCATGGCTGGGCCTGGCGCGGCACGGCCTCGCCGGCCTCGACGCGCGCGCTGATGGCTGCCAGCAACCGGGCCAGTTCCTGCGCCTGCACGGGCCGGGACAGCGTGAAGGTACTGCTTCCCCTGGCCACTCGCGCCAGCTCCGGGCTCATCGGGTCGGCGATCAGGACGAAGGCGGCGGTGCGGTGCTGCACTTTCTCGAACAGATCCATCCAGGTGAGATTGGGAAGATGCGTGCCGCACAGGATCAGGTCGAAACGCAGCCGCTCGGCGAGGTCGGCCGCCTGTTCGGCGCTGGCCACGGGGACCACTCGGTGTCCATGATCGGTGAGCATACGCACCAGCTCGACCTGCTGCTTGGGGTCCGGATCCACCAGCAGCGCGGTGAGGCGGCGCGAGCTCGGTTGCGTGACATCCGGCAGGGGCGCCAGCACCGCGGCCTCCATGGCCCCACAGGGCAACTCGATTTCGAATCGCGACTGCGTGGACAGTATTCTGGCCAGACGTACTTCGCCGCCGTGATTGCGGATCACGTTGCGGCAGACGCCGAGGCTCAGCACCCCGGAGCCCGGCTGGTATTCGAAGACGTCCGGCTCCAGCAGTTCGGGCAGGCAACCCCAGGAGATTTCGAGCACCGCGCGGCTGGCCGCCCGGGTGGTGGAAACGGTCAGCTTCTTCTGACGGGCCTGTGCGGCGCCGCGTTCGGCGTGCTGCAGGAACATGATCAGGGCCTGTTCCAACTGCGAGCGCGATCCGGTGACGATCAATGGCTCCGCCGAGAAGCGCGAGTGCAAGTCGATGTGGCGGGCGGTCAGCTCCGGCGTCTGGAACTTCAGCGCGGACGCCAGCAGGTCGTTGACGTCGAACCGCTGGATCTCCGAGCGCTCCCGGGAAAACGAGATCAGGCGGCCGACAATCTCGGAGGCGCGGCGCGATTCCACCATCAGCTTGTCCAGGCGGTCGCGGGAAGCGCCCTGCGATTCGCTCCGCAAGGTTGTGGCGGTCTTCTCGATGGCTTCCAGCGGACTGCGCAGTTCGTCCGCCACCACCGACATCAATTCGCCGGAAGCGGCCAGCTTCTCGCTGCGGAAAAGCTGCTCGCGCACCGCGTGCTGATCCTGAAGCCGCAGCGCGGTGCCGATCTGGTTGGCCAGATGTTGGGCGGTGGCCTGCTCTTCGTCGGTGAACGTGTGCAGATCGAACGCGCTTTGCACCACCAGCACACCGCTGATTTCGTTCCGGGCGAAAGCCGGCACGAACAGGATGGAACGGGGGACCTCTCGGGAAGCGGCATCGCGGAAGAAGGCGCTTCTTCGCGTGTCCGAGATGGCCAGCAGAGTCCGGTTCTGGTAGCACAATGCGATGCCCTCCAGCACGGGTCCGGAATTCTGGCTCAGCGGGCCGGATTCGCCGGAGGCCGAAACGCGGCGAAATCCGCCCGATACGGCATCGTGAAGATAGAGGCTGGCGTCCGTCAGCCGCCACAGCCGGGGCAGCACGGCGTCCACTTTGCGCACCATTTCCAGCGGCGAGGAGGAAGCCACAATCTCCTCTCCCAGCGCGTTGATCTCTTTCATGTTGCGCCGCTGCACGGCCATGCGCCGCTCGCGCACCCACCAGACGGCGAACAGGAAGACGATGGAGGCCAGTGCGAACGCCCATTCCACCGGTGTGATGGGCCACGCGACCGTGCTGGCCAGGCGGCGGGGCTGCATGGCCGCAAGCACCGCACAGGGCGGCAGCGCGGCCGCGGCGCGGATGAGAGCGCGGGGCAGTTTCACGAACTCGCCTGTTGCCGTTCCAGCCATTGTGCAAGAGCGGGATCGCGAAAATCGCGAACCAGCACATCGACGTCGGGAAGGCTCATCGTGTGCGTGGCGATGCCGGCGACGCGGCCGCCCGCGGCGCGGGCCGCGGCGATTCCCGTTGGTGAATCTTCAAAAATGATACAGTTTTCCGGAGGCGTGTGCAGAAGGCGCGCCGCGCGCAGATATATGTCCGGCCAGGGTTTCGGCCGGCTTACCTGCTGTCCGTCCACCACCACGGAGAAGTAGCGGCGCAAGCCGGCGCCGTCCAGCACGAAATCGATGTTGGCCGGTTCCGCGTTGGACGCCACGGCCCGGGGCATCCCCTCGGTTCTCTCGAGGAAGCCGCGGACACCTGGCACGATGTGGTGTTCGAGCTGCGGCAGCAGCATCTCGCGAAACAGCCGCTCTTTTTCCGCCCCATGCCGGAATACTTCGTCGGACGGCAAATCTGCGCCGATGAGCGCCCGGACAATTTCGTCATTCCGCCGGCCGTGCATTTGATTCTCGATATCATTATCGATTATTCCGAGGCGCTGCAGATAAACCCGCCACGCTTCGGCGTGTAAAGGCATGGAGTCGACAATCACGCCATCGAGATCGAAGACCAGCGCCAGCCCGCCGGGAATCCGCAGCGGCGTCATATCGCTTCGCTGGCGTGATACGAGCTGCGCACCAGCGGTCCCGCTTCGACATGCGAGAAACCCATCCCCTTACCCAGCTCGCGCAGTTCGTCGAATTCCTCTCGCGGCACGTAGCGCAGAATGGGCAGGTGCTTCGCGGAGGGCCGCAAATACTGGCCCAGCGTGAGAAAGCCCACGCCGTGCCGGCGCAGGTCGCGCATCACCTGGAGAGCTTCCTCCATGGTCTCGCCCAGCCCCAGCATCAGACCCGATTTCGTGGGAATGTGTGGCCGCAGGCGCCGGGCGTGGGACAGCATATTGAGCGAGCGCTCATAGCGCGCCCCCAGGCGCACCTGCCGGTACAGACGGGGCACCGTCTCGATGTTGTGGTTCAATACGTCGGGATGGGCATCCATGACCACTTCGAGGGCCGCGTGGGAGCCCTGAAAATCCGGCACGAGGACCTCCACTTTGCAGGCCGGAATGCGCGCGCGAATGGCCTGAATGGTGAGCGCGAACAACTCCGCGCCCCCGTCCCTGCGGTCGTCGCGGTTCACGCTGGTAACGACGGCGTAGCGCAACCCGAGGGCGGCACAGGCCTCGGCCACGCGGCGCGGTTCGTCGAAGTCCACCTCCAGAGGCGCGCCCTTTTGAACGGCGCAGAAACCGCACCGCCGCGTGCATACGTTGCCCAGAATCATGAATGTCGCGGTGCGGCGATTCCAGCACTCGCCGACGTTGGGGCAGGCGGCGCTCTCGCAGACGGTGTGCAGGTTCAGGCTGCCGACCAGCCCTTTCAGCTCACGGTAGTTGTCACCCACGGGCGCCGGCGCACGCAGCCACGCGGGTCTGGGCGGCTTCGCGTCATTCGCATCGATGGAAACGAGCACTTTCCTATTCTAGCGAGTGAAGGGAATTGGGACGGGGCAAGACGGGCCGAAAGCGGCAAGAAACGGGGGACAGACTTATTGATCTGGTTTCAGCCAGCAAACAACGTACGCAGTTGTCCCCCGTTTCTTGCCGCTGCTGGAACGCGGCTGGCGCCGCGTGCCCTCTATCTGTCCGGCCCCGTCACCTCCGCGCGATTGTAGATGATTTCCCCGCGCCGGATGGTGGTCTCCACCAGGTTGACGCCGAAATGGTAGGGCAACTCGCGGTAATCCGGCGCGCTGAGTATCAGAAGATCGGCGTCCTTACCGTATTCGATGGAGCCGGCGCGGTCCGCGCGGCGCAGGGCGTGGGCTCCGTTGATGGTTGCCGCGGAGATGGCCTCGGCGGGGGTCATGCGCATGGCCCGGCAGGCCAGCGCGACAATCATCTGCATGTTGTGCGAAGGGCAGGTGCGCGGATTGTAGTTGCTGGCGATGGCGATGGGCACGCCGGCGTCGATGAGGCGCCGCGCCTGGGCGTAGCGCTCGCCTCCCAGATAAAAGA
>CAYVPZ010000125.1:0-9680 GCA_964453955.1 uncultured Solibacteraceae bacterium
ATCGCCCATCAGGACGTTCCACAACTGCGGTAGTTCGTCCAGACTGGTTTTTCTCAGGAAGCGCCCGACGCGGGTGACGCGCGGGTCGTTCTTCAGTTTGTGTTCGCGCTCCCATTCCTCGCGGAGCTTCGGGTTGCGATCGAGATGATCCTCCAGAACGGCGTCGGCGTCCCGCACCATGGAGCGGAATTTCCAGGCGGTAAACCGGCGGCCCTTGTAACCGATGCGGCGCTGTCCGTAGAAGGCGGGGCCCGCGGAATCGAGCCGGATCAAAACGGCGAGGGCGAGGCATAAGGGCACCGCCAGCACGGCGCCAACGACGCAGAGCAGCACATCCACCACACGCTTCGACGCCTGCTCGTGCCACTGCATGTGCTGGCGGAGTTCGAGGCCGAGCATTCCTCCGACGCGGCTCGGCCTCACCCACAGGTTGGCGAAATCGGTGGTCTCCGGAATCAGGATGATGTGCGAGAAGTTGGCGCGGTGGCGCTCCAGCATGGGCGCCAGTTCGGATCGCGGAATGTCCTCGACGGCAAACACCGCGTAGGCGGGCCGGGGTGGATACAAGAGCACGGGCGCGAGGTTGCCGTCGCTGAACACCGGCACGCCGTGAATCTCGCGCCGGTAGCGCGAGTCGTCCAGCACGGCGATGGGCTTCAAACCGAGGCCGGGATCGTTCAGGGCGGCCTTCACCACGGCCGAGCCGGTGGGGCCGGCGCCGAACACCACGGCCGGGTACCCCCACCATGGCTCACGAGCGAATCGCTGGCGCACGCATTCGCGGGCCAGTGGAACCAGAGCGACGGAAAGAAGCACGGCCAGACCCAGCGTCCAGGTAATGTGCGTGTGGCCGCCGCGGAACGATACGGTGAGGGCGGCCAGGCAAACGAACAGAGCGACGGAGACAGCGGTGGTGCGGCGCAGCTCCTCGGGCGCTCCAATGCCGACGCCGGAGTAAAGGCCGGTGGCCGCGTAGGCCAGCAGGAACACGAACAGAAAGGGCCACAGCCGCAGATATCCGCTGATGCCCACGTTGTTCTCGAAGACCAGTTTCACCGCGAAGGTGATGGCCACCGACAGCAGCAGGGCGAGCGCGTCGGTGAGAACCAGCACGGCCGTGGTGTAAGCGGGCCGGCCAACCTGGGCCAGAGGCGACGCAATAGGCCGCGATACGGCGCTACTGGCGCTCATGGCTTCCTCCCGGGTTCCCGCAACATGTGTCTCTCCGGTTCATATGGCTCACGCGGACTGTCCCAGCGTCTTCATTCCGTGCGCGGAAGCCTGTACGGCGTGCAGGCAGGAATCCAGAACGCGCGCCAGCATTCCGATGTGCGGCTCGTACAGGATGGTGTCGTGATCGCCGCTGATCTCGCGGATCTCGAGGTGGCCGCGGACCAGCCGGCCCCAGCCCAGCGTCGGATCGGGGAAACTGATGAGTTCGTCTTTGGCGCGGAACAGCGTAGCGTCGCCTTCGTACGGCGCGGGCGTATAGTTGCGCAGGGCCAGCAGGAACGCCTCTTCCACGTCGAGAGCGGTAGGGTCGGCGTAGCCGGTCAGCCGGTCGCGCAGCGTCCACAGGAGAATCCGCGCGCGCATGCGCCAGTTCCTGGCCTTTTGGCGGGCAAACGCGACCGGTCCAACGTGCAACGCGTAGTGCGCGTTGAAGCGGGCGGTGAGCATCCAGCGCGCAAATCTCCGCCCTGTGGCGGCGGGGTCGGCGGTGATGCAGACTGGCGTGTCGAGCAAAGCCAGAACCGCGACCTGCTGCCCTTCGGCGCGAAGCTGGCGGGCCATCTCGTAGGCCACCACGCCACCCGCCGAGAAACCGCCAATGTGGTACGGCCCTTCCGGCTGGATGGAGCGGATATCGGCGATATAATCCTCGGCCATGCGCGCGATGGACGTATTGGGAGGGTTCAGCCCGTCGAGACCGCGCGCCTGCAATCCATAAACCGGCTGGTCAGCGTCGAAATGGCTGGCAAATCCCGAAAAAGTCAGAACATTTCCGCCGATTGGGTGCACGAAATAGAATGGGTTTTTCGATCCGCCCGGACGAATGGGCACCAGCGAAGACCACGGCGGCGTCCAGCCGCCATCACGCAGCACCCGGGCCAGCTTTTCCACGGTGGGCGCCTGAAAGAGCGTGGCCAGCGGGAGCGTCTTGCCGATGACCTTCTCCATGCGCGCGAAAAGCCGGGCGGCCAGCACGGAATGTCCGCCGATCTCGAAGAAATCGTCCGTTTTACGAATCGGATGGATGCCCAGCACTTTTTCCCAGACGGCGATGAGCATGGCTTCGAGAGGGTCGGTGGGAGTTTCGGCGGCTGCCGGCGTCTCCACGCGCACGGTCTCGGGCGCGGGAAGCGCCTTGCGGTCGAGTTTTCCGTTGGGCGTTTGCGGCAGCGCCGCCAGGGGCGCCAGATACGCGGGCACCATGTAGTGGGGCAGGCGCTGATTCAGGTAAGCGCGAACCGATTCGGTGTCCCCAATTCCCCTCGGGACAAAGTATCCGGCCAGGGCCTTCTCGCCCGAAGCGTCTTCGCGGACGGTGACGGCGGCGTTGCGAACGCTGGGGCAGGCCGCCAGCGCCGCTTCCACTTCGCCAAGCTCAATGCGGAAACCGCGAATCTTCACCTGGGTGTCCAGTCGGCCCAGCAATTCGACGATCCCGTCGGCGCGGAAGCGGGCGCGGTCGCCCGTGCGATACATGCGTCCGCTGGCGAATGGATTCGCCAGGAACCGTTCGGCGTTGAGCTCGGGACGGTTGAGATAGCCGCGGGCGACGCCTTCGCCGCCGATGTAGAGTTCGCCGGGGACGCCCGGAGGCACCGGCTGGCGGTGCTGGTTGAGCACATAGAACAGCGTGTTGGGCGCGGGCGGACCAATGGTGATGGGCGCGCCGTCCGGCTGCACGCGACACCACGAGGACCAGATGGTGGTCTCGGTGGGGCCATACATGTTCCACAGTTCGCCGCCGCGTTCGAGCAGCGCGTCGGCCAGCTCGCGTGAGAGCGGCTCGCCGCCGCAGAGCATTTTCAGGCCGGGGGCGCCGCGCCATCCGGAGTCGATGAGCATGCGCCAGGTGGCCGGCGTGGCCTGCAGCACGGTGGCGCGGCTGGCGGCCAGCAGGTTGCGCAATTGCGCGCCGTCGGAGGCCTGTTCGCGCGAGGCGAGGACGATGCGCGCGCCGGCCAGCAGGGGAGCAAACAGCTCCAGACCGGCGATGTCGAACGAGATGGTGGTGACGGCGAGGAGCGCGTCGTCGGAGGCGAGTCCCGGACGCGTCAAAACGGCGCTGAGAAGATTGACCAGGGCCTGGTGATGAACCTGAACGCCCTTGGGGTTGCCGGTGGACCCGGATGTGTAGATGACGTAGGCGAGGTCGGCGGGCGCGGCGCCGGCGTCGAATGGGGAGTCGTCTTCCGATGGAACGCGGCTGTCGCCGCGTGTCCCGTCCGTCTCAACTTCGTCGAGAAGCAGAATGGGCGCGGGCGCGTTCACCTTGCGGGCCAGGGCTTTGGTGGTCAGCAGCAGGCGCAGCCCGGCATCCTCGGCCATGAAGGCCAGCCGCGCGGGCGGGAACGAAGGATCGAGCGGCACGTACGCGCCGCCCGCTTTCCATACCGCCAGCAGGGAAACCAGCATTTCGATGGACCGGTCGATACAGATTCCGGCCAGGTGGCCACGCGCGAAACCGCGCCGGCGAAGTGAGCGCGCCAGCTTGTTGGCCTGGCGGTCGAGCTCGCGATAGGTAAGGGACCGGGCCCCGCACACCACCGCAACCGCCTGGGGCGTGCGCTGCGCCTGCGCTTCGATGAGCTGATGGACGCACTTGTCGCGAGGATAATCGGCGGCCGTGCCGTTCCACCCGGCCAGAATGGTGTCGCGGTCCGCGGCGCTCAGCAAAGGCAGGGAAGATACCGGCCGGTCGGCATCGGCGGCGAACTCGAGCAGCAGGGTCTGGTAGTAGCGCAGCCAGCGCGCCACAGTGGCTTCGTCGAACAGATCGGTATTGTAGTCGCAATGCACGGTGAGGCCGTCGGGCGAATCGGCGATATCGAGAAAAAGATCGAAGTTTACGAAGCTCTTGGGGCTGCGCGCGACGGCGGCGTCGATTCCGTTAAAATCGAGCGCGGCGCCTTGCCGCATCACGGTGAACTGCGCCTCCACCAGGGGCAGGCGGCTGGGACTGCGCGGGATGGCCAGTTTGCGCACCAGCGTGCCGTACGTATAGTTCTGGTGCGCGAACGCCTCGAGCAGCTTGTGGCGGCTTTGGGCCAGCACGTCGCTGCACTTTGCCTCGGTCGGCACCTGCAAACGGATGGGCAGGAGATTGGCGCAATGGCCTACCAGGGTTTGTCCGGCGAGCGCGGATTGAGCCGCCGCCGGAACGCCCACAACAATGTCCGACTGGCCGGTCAGCCGCGCGAGCAGAGTCTGAAAGCCGCACAGCAGCGTGTTGAACAGCGTGGAACCATGCTGCGCGCCGGCCTTGCGGATTTTCCGCGCGGTTTCCGCGTCGATTTCCGCGGTGAGAGTGGCCCCGCGATAAGACTTGACCACCGGCCGTGGACGGTCGAGCGGCAGTTCCAGCGGCGGCACGGGCTCGGTGAATTCGGAAACCCAATACTTCTCGACCTCGGCGTCGATGCTTTGGCGCGCCTGCTGGTTGGCATACTCGCTGAAGCGCAACGGAACCGGCAGCTCGCAGTGCCGCCCCTGGCATTGTGCGTTGTAGAGACTGCTCAGCTCATCGAGGATGATGTTGACGGACCAGCCATCGCACACGATATGGTGGGCGGTGACGAACAGAACGTGATGGTCTGCGGCGAGCCGGATCAGCCGCGCGCGAATCAATGGACCGTGAATCAGATCGAATGCGGTTTTCGCCTCTTCCTCCCGGATGGCCTCGATGAGGGCAGGACCGTCCGCTCCGGCATCGACCAGCGGCAGAGGGAGCTCGAGGCGCGGCAGGACGCGCAGGGACTCGCCGGATTCGGTCAGCGTGGCGCGGAGAGACTCATGGCGGTCCACCACGGTCTGCAGGGAATCGCGCAATGCGGCTTCATTCAGCGGTCCGCGCAGACGAACGGTGAGCGCTTCGTTGAAGGCGCACGATTCTTCGTCGCCGAACTGCGCGGAGAGACGGATCTCCATCTGCGCCTCGGTGAGCGGGGCCTCCGCCATAATGCCCGCGATGCGGCCCTCGATGCCGCCGGCGGGCGCGGGCAGGAAGCCACCCTCCTGCATCTGGGCGATGCTGTCGCGGAAGGCCTGGACAATTCGGTCGAGATCGTCGTCGGTATGCGCGGTGGTGAGGAAGCAGGCGAAGCCTTCCCGGAGGTTCACGCCCTTTTCGAGCAGGTGGTAATAGAGCAGGCCGGCAAAACGCTGCTCCGCCGGGAAGGCGAAATAGAACATGGAGCGGAAGCTCTGAACGCGCGCGGGCACCGCGCCTTCCTCGAACAGCTTGTTCAGCCTGCGCACCAGGCGGGTGGTTCTGGCGCTCAGCTCTTCCTGAAGCTGCGGACCGGCATGCTTCAGGTGATTCAAAACGGCGTACGCCGCGGCCATGGCCAGAGGATGGCGCACGAAGGTGCCGGCGAAGAAGGTGACGCCGGCTTCGGGGAACGAGTTGTCGCCGTACTGCCACATGCCGCCGTCGAGCGCGTCCATGTACTTTGCCTTACCGGCCAGGACGCCGATGGGCAGACCGCCGCCGATCACTTTTCCATAGGTGGCCATATCCGCGCGAATTCCAAATAGCGCCTGGACGCCGCCCGGGTGCGTGCGGAAACCGGTAACCACCTCGTCGAAGATGAGCGCGACGCCGGCCTGCTCGGTGATGGCCCGAAGTTCGCGCAGGAATTCCACGGGCTGGAGATCCGGATTGCGGCCCTGCACCGGCTCCACCAGCACCGCCGCCAGCTCGTGGGCATGAGCGCGGACGATTTCGAGCGAGGCGGGCGAGCCGTACTCGAGCACCATGGCGTTGGCGGCCGCTTCGCCGGGGATTCCGGGGGCGACGGGACGGCACGACGGGGCTTTCGATTCATTGCCGGGGTTTCCCGCGGCTTTTAATAGCACTTCGTCGAAATTACCGTGATAATCGCCGGTAAAATAGACGATTTTCGTGCGGTTGCTGACGGTGCGGGCGAGCCGCAGCGCCGCCATGACCGCTTCCGAGCCGGTGTTGCAGAACGTGGCCCGCTCCATGCCGGTCAGCTCGCAGATCAGCTCCGCCACTTTACCGGCGAACGGGGTTTGCGGGCCGATCTCGATGCCGGCGTGGAGTTGCTTCTCCACCGCTTCGCGGACGAAGGAAGGGCCGTGTCCGAACATGGTTACGCCGAAGCCGTTCTGCAGGTCGATATACTCGTTGCCATCCACGTCGTGAAGTCGCGAGCCGGACGAGCGTGCGACGGTGATGGGATACACCAACTCCTTCCATTGGGCGCGGAAGCCCGATACGGCGCGCGGATCGGCAAGAACAGCGCGATGAGCCTGGGCCAGCCGCTTCGATTCTTTGGTGCGCGCGGTGTAGCGGGCGATGAACGCGTACAGGTATTCGCGCTGCCCGCTGGTGAGACCACTGGACGTGGCTTCGCTCTGCGGCGGACGGTGCGGGCCGAAGGCTTCGAACTTCGGCGCTGCGTGTTCCAGAGTGACTGCCGCCGCGGGTGCGGGCGCGGGCGCCGGCTGGGCTGTCAACGACCTCATCATTTCGATCTGGCGGGCGGCCAGGTCGTTGAACGCCTGCAACTGATCCTTGAACAACTGATCGAGACCGCCGGACGGGGCGGTGACCACGGGCATCGCCGCCGGTTCCGCCGTGGGGGGCAGTTCCACGGGCTCGGCAATCGCGTCCGCCGGGAGGACGGAATCGAGGTGCGCGGCCAGTTGTTCGACGGTGGAGAGATCGTCCAGCAGTTGCGCGAAACGGATCTTCACGCCATATCTGCTTTCGAGCGATTGCGTCACCTGCGTGAGCAGGAGCGAGTCGAATCCCAGATCGAGGAAGGTGGTTCCCATGCTGCCGGCGTTCAGTTCCAGGCCCGAGAATTTCTCGAGGAGCGACGCGAGTTCGCCGCGCAGCCGGTCCTGCCGGTCGACGTGCCTCGGTGTGGGCGCCTCCATTGGCGGTTCCCTTTTCGTCTCGAGCCGGGGCTGCGCCTGTGGCAGATCGATCCAGTAGCGCTTGCGCTCGAATGGATAGGAAGGCAGCGACAACCGTTTGCGACGCTGGCCTTTGTACATTTCGTCCCAGGCCGGTTCGTTGCCGCACTGCCAGAGGCGGCCCAGCGCGGCGAGAAGCGCCGCCATTTCCGGCTGATCGCCGGACGCGCCGGGAAGGCTCGCAATGGCCTTCAACTCATTCGGCTTGTCGCCGTGCTGGCGAACCAGAGCGGTGAGAGACTGGCCGGGGCCCACTTCCAGCACGCACCAGGGCTTCTCTTTCTGTAGCCGGCTGACCGCGGCGGAGAACTGCACCGTTTCGCGGCAATGACGCGCGAAGTAGCCGGCGTCGGTGGCCTGCTGGGGGGTAATCCAGTCGCCGGTGAGCGTGGATACGTACGGGATTTGCGGAGGATGGAGCGCGATGTTCCCAATGCGCGCGGCCAGCGGCTCGAGAATGGGATCCACCATGGGCGAATGGAAGGCGTGCGACGTGCGCAGTCTCTTGTGTACGATGCCCGCGTCGTTGAGAGATTGTTCCAGCCGCTCGATGGCGCCCGCCGGGCCGGACACCGTGCAAAGAGACGGGCTGTTCACCGCCGCCAGCGCGAGTTCCTCGGTCAACCAGGGGAGAACCCGATCCGCCGAAGCGCGCACCGAAAGCATCACGCCGCCGGGCAGATCCTGCATCATGCGGCCACGCGCGGCCACCAGCGTCAGCGCATCGGAAAGCGAAAAGACGCCGGCCAGACACGCGGCCACGAACTCGCCCACGCTGTGGCCGACCATGGCCCGCGGGCGGATGCCCCAGCTCATCCACTGCTTCGCCAGCGCGTACTCGATGGCGAAGATGGCGGGCTGCGCGAGCGCGGTTTGATTCACAGCCTCGGTGTGGATGGCGTCGCGAAGATCGAGTCCCAGCGATGGGCGCAGGATCTGGGCGCACTCGTCGATGGAGGCGCGGAACACCGGCAGCGCCGCGTAGAGTTCCCGGCCCATGCCCGGATACTGCGCGCCCTGGCCAGGGAACGCGAACACCAGCGGAAGCGCGGTGGCGGGGCAGATTTCGGGCTTGCCCGCCGGATCGCTCAACTGTTTGACGGCGTCGCCGGCGGAAGAGCACACCACGCTGCGCCGAAAGCCGAACTGCCGCCTTCCCGTCTGCAGGGTCCACGCGGCGTCGGCCAGATCGATGTCCGGGTGGGACCGCAGATGGCCGGCGAGATCGGAGGCCGCCTGCTCCAGCGCCGATTTGGACTTCGCGGAAACGGTCAACAGGTGATGGGAGAGGGAGGGGCGTTCGCCGGTCGGCTGCGGCCCCTCCTCGAGAACGACGTGCGCGTTGGTGCCGCCGATGCCAAACGCGCTGACACCGGCGCGGCGGGGGAATCCGTCAGGGTTCCACTGGGACAGCTTGTCGTTTACATAGAACGGGCTGTTGGCGAAATCGATGCGCGGATTCGGTTTGTGGAAGTGCAGGACCGCGGGCAGCATGCCATGACGGATGGAAAGCGCGGTCTTGATGATGGCGGTTGCGCCGGAAGCGGCGTCCAGGTGGCCGACGTTGGTTTTGGCCGTGCCGATGGCGCAGAACTGTTTCCTGTCGGTGCGCGCGCGGAAGGCCTCGGTAAGCGCGGCGACCTCGATGGGATCGCCCAGCGGCGTAGCCGTGCCATGGGCTTCGACGTAGGTGATGGTGGCCGGATCGACGCCCGCCATCTCATGCGCCTTGCGGATGGCCGCAGCCTGGCCGGGCACGCCGGGCGCCGCGAAACCGACCTTGCCGCCGCCATCGTTGTTGATGCCGTACCCTTTGATGACGGCATAAATCTCGTCGCCCGCGGCAAGCGCGTCGTCCAGCCGTTTCAGCGCCACCACCGCGCAACCGGAGCCGAAGACGGTGCCCCGGGCGTCGGCGTCGAAGGCGCGGCAGTGTCCATCGGCCGAGGCGAGCCCGCCTTCGGTGGGGGTGAATCCGCGCTTCTGCGGCAGCGTGATGGAAACGCCGCCCGCCAGCGCCATGTCGCACTGGCCGCCAATGAGGCTCTCGCACGCCTGGGTGATGGCCACCAGCGACGTGGAGCAGGCCGTGGCCATGGTGATGGCGGGGCCGGTCAGGTTGAGCTTGTAGGAAACCCGGCTGCACAGGAAATCCGGGCTGGTGGCCACCGTGGTGGGGAGGTTGTCAATCTGGTATCCGGTGACGTAGTTTTCGATGAACTCGCGGCTGGCGCAGACGTGCCGCAGGAAGTAGCTGTTGGTGGTGGTGCAGCCCGCGAAAACGCCGATGCGTCCGGGGTAGCGCGAGGGATCGCACCCGGCGTCATCGAGCGCGGCGGAGGAGCATTCCAGAAAGACGCGGTGCTGCGGGTCCATCAGCTCGGCTTCCTTCGGGAGAATGCCGAAGAACGCGGCGTCGAACTTGTCGACGTCGTCGAGAATGGGCCTTGCCTTCACCGTGCCCGGGCCCTTGCGGGCTTCCGCTTCTTCGTCGGTGAAGCGCG
>CAYVPZ010000126.1:0-9631 GCA_964453955.1 uncultured Solibacteraceae bacterium
TTATTCCGACTGGCGAACAGCGCAGCGTGGAGGGCACGCCCATGGACTTCCGCAAGCCCATGCGGATCGGCGCGCGCATCGATTCCACATACGAACAAATGGTGGTGGGTTCGCACCCCGGATACGACCACAACTGGGTGCTGAATAAGAAGGATGAGGCGTTGACGCTGGCCGCGCGCGTGCACGACCCGAAATCAGGGCGCGTGATGGAGGTTCACACTACTCAACCCGGCGTGCAGTTCTACACCGGCAATTTTCTGGATGGAACCAACAAAGGCAAAGGCGGGAAGCTGTATCCTTACCGCGGGGCGCTGTGTCTGGAGACCCAGCACTTCCCCGATTCACCCAATCAGCCCAGCTTCCCGACCACGGAATTGAAAGCCGGGCAGACATTCGAGAGCACCACGGTTTTCAAGTTCTCAACCGTGAAGTAACCGATCCCGGGAGCGCTCCTATGATTACGCGCCGACAGTTTTCCGCCGCCGTGGCCGCCGCGCCTCTTCTGCTCCGCGGCCAGACGCGCGCGCTGAATGCACGCATCCGCATCGATCCGGAGCGCGTCATCGCACCCATCGATCCGAAGATCTACGGAAACTTTACCGAGCACCTGGGCCGCTGCATCAAAGGCGGCATTTTTGACGAGGGCTCGCCCCTTTCCGACGCGAACGGCTATCGCCGCGACGTACTAGAGGCCGCTCGCAATCTGCATGTCACGCTGTTGCGCTGGCCGGGCGGCAACTTCTCGTCCAATTACCACTGGCAGGACGGCATCGGCCCGCGGGACCAGCGCCCAAAACGTCTGGAAATGGCCTGGCAAAGCGTGGAGGATAATCGCTTCGGCACCCATGAATTCCTGAATTATGCGGAAATGCTGGGAACCGAACCGTATCTTTGCGTGAATTTCGGCACGGGTTCATGGACCGAGGCGCAGCAGTGGGTGGAGTACTGCAATCTCGCGGGCGGCACCGAGATGACCGACCTGCGCCAGAAGAACGGGCGGGACAAGCCCTGGAAGGTGACGTATTGGGGCCTCGGCAACGAGATGGACGGCCCCTGGCAAATGGGACACCGCTCCGCCGAGGACTACGGCAAGTTCGCTCTCGAAGGCGCCAAGCTGATGAAGTGGACCGACCCGGATGTGAAACTGGTGGCCGCCGGGTCGTCCAACTTCGCCACGCGCGAGGGATGGACCGGATGGAACCGCACCGTGCTGGAGTACCTGCGGGACCACGCCGACTATATCTCGCTGCACACGTATGTCGGCAACGGTGAAAACGACTACCTGTCGTTTGCCGCCAGTTCTCTGGATCTGGCGGACCGCATCCGCACCACCGAGGGACTCATTCGCAGCGTTGTCCCGCCAGGCGCTCGCAAGTCAATCTACATCGCATTCGACGAATACAATGTCTGGTACCGCGCGTTCGGGGATGGCAGGAGGTCCCGCCACCTTCTCGAGGAGATCTACAACCTGGAAGATGCGCTGGTGATCGCCACCATGCTCAACACCTTCGTCAACAACGCGCACATCGTGAAAATCGCCAACATGGCGCAGCTCGTCAACGTAATCGCGCCGATTTTCACCAACGAGAAAGAGCTGTTCCTGCAGACCATCTATTATCCGCTGCAACTGTTCGCCGCCAATACGCACGGCACCGCGCTGGAGGTCTTCGTCGACTCGCCCACGTACGGCACCAAGCGGTTCGACAAGGTTGCCTATCTGGATGCCTCCGCGTCGCTGAATAATGGCGCTCTGGTTCTGAACGTGGTCAATCGGCACCCCGACCAGGACATCGAGGCCGAAATCGAGGCGCAGGACGCTCAGTTCACCGGAGACCTCACGGTGGCCGTCGTCAACGGCCCCGATCTCAAGACCACCAACGGTTTCGGCTCCGAGAAGGTGAAAACGGAGAACAGCACGGCGCGCGCCAGCGGCAACAAGGTGCGCTACAAGTTCCCGGCGCACTCGTTCACGCAGATCCGAGGTGCGCTCGCGTAGAGAGAAAGGTGATCACGCCGATCTTGCGCTATGAGTCTTGAGGAAGTCGCCAAACGCGCTCGAGTGTCCACCTCCACGGTGTCGCGCGTTTTGAATAATGTCGGTCCGGTAAAGAATTCCACGCGCGCGCGCGTGATGAAGGCCGTGGCCGAACTCAAGTATCATCCGAATCTTCACGCGCGGACGCTGGCCGGCGGACGGAGCCACACGCTCGGCATGATCGTCTCCAATCTGGCCAATCCCTTCTTTTTCGACATATTCGAGAGTCTGGAATCGGCGGCCCTAACCGGTGGTTACGAGGTTGTGCTGGCCAACACCGGCTACGAGCCGGAACGGCTGGTGTCGAGCATTCGCCTGATGATCGGCCGCCGCGTCGCCGGGCTCGCCGTAATTGTTTCCGAAATGGATCCCACCCTGATCCAGCTCCTGCGGGATGCCGAGGTTCCCGCGGTGTTCTACGACGTCGGGCCAGCCATCGGGAAAATCACGAATATAGCGGTGGATTACCGCAAAGGGATGGAGAAGGTGGTCGAGTATTTGCACACCCTCGGGCATCAGCGCATGGCCTTCGTCGGTCATCACGCGACGCTCGGCCCCATCAGCGATCGCCAGAAGACCTTCGAGGAGATTGTCGCTCGCTACACGCCGCCGGTGCAATTTCGGACGGTGCTCGGATCGGACAGTCTGGAGGGCGGCCAGCAGGCGGCTCGCGACCTGTTGAGTTCCGGCTTTCTGCCGACGGCGATTGTGTGTGTGAATGACTTCATGGCCATCGGCGTGCTGCGTGAGCTCCGGGAACGGGGCTTGCGTGTGCCGCAGGACGTGTCGGTGACGGGCTTCGACAATATCCGCCTGTCGCAGTTCTGTTCTCCGGCGCTGACCACTCTGCACATTCCGCGCGAGCAGATTGGAACTACGGCATTCGAATACCTGCGCTCCGATCCGGTACCGCCCCGCCTGGCGGGACAACGCATCGTCATCGAGCCTGAATTCATCGTGCGCGACTCGGCCGGCCCGGCCAGCGTGGACCGCGCTGGCTAGTTAATTCCCGGGCAACGTGGAGGCCAGCAGAAACACCAGCGCCGCGTTCCAATTAATCGCGATTTCGTTGGACGCGTAGGAATTCTGGCTGTCGACGTAGTTCTTTGCCGGCGGCAGCGCCGGCAGCGCCTTCAGAACCCCATCCTCGCGATTCCGATTGGGCCCGCCGGAAAGCAGCCCTGGCCAGGGCGCGCCGAGCCCATCGGCGGCACTGGGGCGATGATGCGGATGCTGAAAAGCATTCTCGCCCACCCTGGTCACCCACGAAAGAGAAAAGGTGTTCCGCCCGAGCAGGTAATGCAGGTTGTCCATGGCCGCATCGACGTAACGGGCATCCGCACGCATCGCATTGGCAACCAGAAGCTGCACCCCATAATTCGCCGCGATGCTGTTCGAACCCCACACGTAGTCGCTGGCGGCAAGACTGATGCGGTAGCCGGTCCCGGCCGATCGCGCGACAATCTGGTCCGCGGCGTTCTGCGTTCGATCGCGGATGTCCTTTGCGGAGGCGTCCCGCGCGCCACCCAGCACCCACGTCCACATGGCCAGCGGCGCGACGTATTCCCAATCCTGCGGCCTGATCGCGCGAATCGTGTCCCTGTACTCGCCGTAGTGCTCGGCGAAATACCGTCCGTAGACCTTGTCCCTGGTGCTTCGCCACAACTCCGCCGCCGCCCACAGCCGCTCATCGCCGCAGTCGGCATCCGAATAATCTCCGGTTCTCACTCCCGGCGGATTGTGAAACAGAACGTTCGGGTTCTTATCCAGCCAGCCCCACGCCCTCCGCGCCGCATCCATGGACTTTTGGGCAAAGGCCGCATCATAGGAAGCGTAGACGCGTCCGGCAATGGCCATCACAGCGGCGAAGTCCGCCGTCGCGCACGAACTCTTGTACGGAGATTTTCCGGTGCCGATGACGTAGGGGAGCAGCGGATCCTTGTCCGGCATGACGAAACCGCTGAACTGTTCGCTCACCTCCTTGTGCCAGACGCCGCCATCCTGGTCCTGCATGGAGAGCATCCACGCCAGATTCCAGCGAACCTCATTCAGAATGTCCGGCACACTGTTGCCGGACTCCGGAATGTGCAGGTTCAGTTTGGCGAAGCGCGGACCGAACAGCTCCCAGGTCCACAACAGCGTTCCCGTGGTAATTCCGGAATTCACAACGTAGCGTCCGTAGTCGCCGGCGTCATGCCAACCGCCGGAGGCCGCGGCAGGCCCGGTCTTCCCGGAGGAGACATGATACTCGGCCCGCAGATGACAGGCCGGGTGGGAGTAACCGGGGAATTCCGGTCCCAGATCGACGGCCGTGCCGCAACGTTGACCGTAAAAGGCGCGCAAGGCCAGATAGAAAGTTCGCGAAAATGCATCGGCGGCAATGCTGAAGTCCCAGCTCCGGCCAACGCCTCGCGCTTCGATGTAGTAGCGGCCTTCTTCCACCAGCTTCGTGAAGTCCGCCGTTTGCACCAGGTCCTGAGTGTCGGGGTCCAGCACAGCGGCAGTCAGGTGTCCGCGGAAAACAACGGACCCATCCCCCGTGCGATGCACCAGAAACTCCGTGGCCGCGTTGCGGGAGACCACCATGGCCAGCTTCGGCGCGCCTGGGAGGTAGCCCGCCTGATCCACCTTGATCTCACTCACTGGATTCGCTGCCACGGCCGGCAGGGCCAGAAGGAATAAAACGAAACAGGTTCTCACGACAGTGTCACGACCACGTCGACTTCACCTCGACCATCCGCCGGCGCCGTCACGATCTCGCCCGCCACCGGTTCTCCGTCCACGGTCAGCGAAACGCGATTGCCTTCACCGGCGCGCGTGGCGGTGATGTGATAGGTGACGCCGCGGAACTTACGCGTGGCGCGGAATCCCGGCCAGCTCTTCGGAATCACCGGCGCGATCCGGAGTCCGTCCCACGACGGCTGAATGCCCAGAATCCACTGCGAGATGGCGTAGTAGTTCCACGCGGCGGTGCCGGTCAGCCATGAGTTCTTCGCTTCGCCGTGCGTGGGCGCGTCGCGGCCGGCAATCATCTGCGCATACACGTATGGCTCGCAGCGATGCAGGTCGCTGATCGCCTCGCGCGCGGAGGGGTTGATCCGCCGGTAATAATCGTACGCGGCGTCGCCATTGCCCATGCGCGTTTCGGCGATGATCACCCACGGATTGTTGTGACAGAAAATGCCGGCGTTCTCTTTATATCCGGGCGGGTACGACGAGATTTCTCCGAGTTCCAGATAATATCGCGAATAAGCCGGCTGCTGCAGGACAATGCCATGCTCGGTGGTCAGATGCGTGCGCACCGCCTCCAGGGCCTTTTCCGCCAGACCGTCCGTCAGCCCGATGCCCGCCAGCACGCAGAACCCCTGCGTCTCAATGAAGATCTTCCCCTCCGCGCAATCGTCGGAGCCCACCTTGCGGCCGAAATCGTCGTAGGCGCGAATGAACCACTCACCGTCCCAGCCGTGTTCGTGGACCGTGCGGTCCATCTTTGCGGCCTCGGCGAGATAACGAGCGGCCTCTTCGTCCAGTCCGCGATGCCGCGCGATGGCCGCCAGCTCAGCCCCCGCCAGCACGAACAAACCGGCAATGAACACCGATTCGGCAACCTTGCCATCCTTGTTGGTGGTGGTCTGGAAGGATTGCCCCGGCGTGTCGGAGAAGCAGTTGAGGTTCAGGCAGTCGTTCCAGTCGGCGCGCCCGATCAGCGGCAGGCCATGCGGTCCCAGCCGCTCCAGCGTGTAATGGAAGCTGCGCTGCAGGTGCTCGTAGAGCGGCTGTTCCGAGCCGGGCTGGTTGTCGTAGGGCACCGGCTCGTCCAGGATGCTCCAGTCGCCGGTCTCTTTCAGGTAGGCGGCCACGCCCACGATGAGCCAATGCGGATCGTCGTTGAAGTTGCCGCCAACGTCGTTGTTTCCGCGTTTGGTGAGCGGCTGGTACTGGTGATACGCGCCGCCGCTGGAGAGTTGCGTGGCGGCCAGATCCAGAATGCGCTCGCGGGCGCGCGCGGGCACCATGTGCACGAACCCCAGCAGATCCTGGTTGGAATCGCGGAAGCCCAGCCCGCGCCCGATGCCCGATTCGTAGAACGAGGCCGAGCGCGACATATTGAACGTAGCCATGCACTGATATGCGTTCCAGATGTTCACCATGCGATTGGTGTGGACGTCGGGCGTGTCCACGGAGCAGATGCCCAGAATGCTCGCCCAGTAGGCGCGCAGAGCTTCGAAGGCCGCGTCCACGTTGGCCGGGTCGCGGTATTTCGCGATCAGCGGCTTCACCGTCTTTTTGTTCACGATCTGCGAACCGGACGGGTCGAATTTCTGGTCTTTGGGGTTCTCGTGATAGCCCAGCGCGAACACGATCTGGCGCGTCTCTCCCGGCGCGAGATCCACTTTGACGTGATGCGAGCCAATAGGAGCCCAGCCGTGCGCGATCGACCCAGCCGATTCCCCGCGCTCCACCACCACTGGCTTGTCCCAGCTCCGGTAGGGCCCCACAAAGGCCTCGCGCTGCGTGTCGAATCCCGCCAGCGGGGCCGAGCAGGCGAACCACGCGAAATGGTCGCGGCGCTCGCGATACTCCGTCTTGTGATAGATAACCCCGTCTTCCACCTCCACTTGGCCAATACTGAAATTGCGCTGGAAATTCGTGGCGTCGTCCTGCGCGTCCCAGAGGCAGAATTCGATCGAAGAAAACACCGACAGCGAGGCCGGCGTCGCCCGGCGATTGGTCACCGTGAATTGCCAGATTTCCAGCGTCTCGTCGAGCGGAACGAAATACCGGGTGCTCGCCTCGATCCCCTGGTAGCGCGAGCCGATGGTGCTGTAACCCATGCCATGGCGGCACTCGTAGGCTTCCGCGTCGTGGCGCGTGGGCTGCCAGGAAGGCGACCAGAACTCGCCCGATTCGCGATCCCGCAGGTAAATGTACCGCCCGCCAAAATCGAAAGGAACATTATTGTAGCGATAGCGGGTGATGCGGCGCAGGCGCGCGTCGCGGTAGAACGAGTAACCTCCAGCCGTGTTCGAGATCAGACCGAAATACGCCTGGCACCCCAGATAGTTGATCCAGGGTAATGGCGTGTCCGGCCGGGTGATTACGTACTCGCGGTTCTCGTCGTCAAAATGGCCGTACTGCATATGATGATGTGCTCCTGAACCGGAAGCTCTGCGTCCACGGACGGGGATTTGAAGTACGAGTTTACCTGAACCGGGCATGGGCGGACAACCGCGCGACAACGCGTGATAACGAAATCGCCGCTGCTGCGTCTTTTAAGAAACTGGAGGTCCCATGCGACTGTCCGCGGTTCTTTTCGTCTTCTGTTCCCTTCTGGCCGCCGGTGAATTCCCCATTGGCTCCCGGCTTGCTGCCGTCACGGTTACCGGTCCCGGTGCTCCGCTGGCCATCCAAACCTCGGCGGCGAAGGCCACCGTTGTTGTGTTCGTCTCCGTACAGTGTCCGGTGTCCAACTCGTACAACGGACGGCTCGCCGCGTTGTATAACGACTACGGATCCCAGGGCGTGCAGTTCGCGTTCGTGAACGCGAACTCGACCGAATCGCTGAGCGACGTGGAAGCCCACGAGAAGCGCGTGGGCTGGCCGTTTCAGGTGGTGAAAGACAACGGCAACACTCTCGCCGACAAACTGGGCGCGGAGCACACGCCGGAGACCTTCGTCTTCGATCAGAACGAGACGCTGGTCTATCACGGCCGTGTCGACGACTCCCAGAACGAGAGCGGCGTGAAGCAGCGGGATCTGCGCGCCGCTCTCGATGCCGTGCTGGCGGGCCGCCCGGTCCCGGTTGCGGAGACGCGGGCTTTCGGCTGCAGCATCAAGCGGGCCAGGTAGAACGCCATGACCGCCCTCGTCGTCCTGTTGCTGGCCGCGGCCTCGCTGCAGCCTGTGAGTGAGACCGCCTATGGCGATCTGGTTCGCGCCAATCGCGGCAAAGTGGTGGTGGTGAACTTCTGGGCCACCTGGTGCGGCGGTTGCCGCCATGAGATGCCATCGCTGGTGGCCCTGGAGAACCGCTATGCGGCTAAGGGCGTGAAGCTGCTGCTCATCTCCGCCGACGACCCCACGGACGAGCCGAAAGCTCGCGCCTTCCTCGCGTCCGTGCACGCGCCGCCCACCGTGTATATCAAGGCCGCCACCGACGACGACGCGTTCATCCGCGCCGTGGACCCGAAGTGGACGGGCACGCTGCCCTCCACATTCGTCTACGACCGGCAGGGCAAGCCCATTTGGTCCTTTACCGGCGAGATCGATCCGAAAACGCTCGAGGATTTGATCAAGCGTCTTTGAGATTTGCAAACCCGGTGTTCTCGTGGCATCCTCGAAAGCATTGGAGGACGTCATGAAAAACCTGACCCTGTCCGCTCTGATGCTGCTGGCTCCGCTCGCCTGCCGCGCCGCCGATACGGCTACCCCGCTTGATGTGAAGCCGGGGCTCTGGGAATCCACCGTCAACCTCCAGGCAAACGGTATGCCGGTGATACCCGAGGCCACTCTGGCCCAGCTTCCGCCGGAGCAGCGCGCCAAAATCGAGGCGGCGATGAAGTCCGCGAATACGTCGCAGTCCTGCCGGACCGCCGAGTCGCTCAGCAAGCCGCTTTCGTTTGGCGACCGCCCAGGCAGCAACTGCACCCGCACCCTTACCAGTTCCTCCTCGGGCGGGATGGAATTCCACATGGAATGCGTCAATGGCAAGGTCAAGACCTCCGGCGACGGTCACGTTCAGGTGGTCAGTCCGGAATTGCTCAAGGGCGAGGTGACCATGAGCGCCACCATGCCGGACGGCCGCACCACCAACAGCAAGATCGTATTCAGCTCCAAATGGCTCGGGCCCGACTGCGGCAGCGTCAAGCCGAAGTAGGGACATGCGGCGAAGCGCGCGTGGCAGGGCCTTCATGTATAATGGGGGCGCCTCGATCAACTAAAATCCAGGTCGCATCGCGAGCCCGCACGACAGCCCTGCGAACAACTCCGATAGCGGGAACTGAGAGACCACGTGCATCTTCACCCAATCGACATCGCCATCATCGCCGCCTACCTCCTGTGTTCGGTTCTAGTGGGTTACTGGGTCTCGAATCGCGCGTCGCGGGATATCCGCGCCTACTTCCTCGGCGGAAACACCATGCCCTGGTACCTGCTGGGTATTTCCAACGCCTCGGGCATGTTCGACATCAGCGGCACCATGCTGCTGGTCTACTGGATGTTCGTCTACGGCCTGAAGAGCGTCTGGATTCCCTGGCTGTGGCCCACCTTCAACCAGATCTTTCTCATGGTCTACCTGTCGGCCTGGCTGCGCCGTTCCAACGTGATGACCGGCGCCGAGTGGATCCAGACCCGTTTCGGCAAAGATCGCGGCGCCCAGCTTGCGCACATCATCGTGGTGATCTACGCCTTCATCAGCATCATTGGTTTCTTCACCTACGGCTTTAAGGGAATCGGCAAGTTCGCCGCCAGCTTCCTGCCCTGGCAACTGAGCGCCGATCCCTCGCTCAACGCCAACCTGTACGCGTTGATTCTGGTTTCCATCACCGCCATTTACGTCATCAAGGGCGGCATGATCAGCGTGGTGATCACCGAAGT
>CAYVPZ010000127.1:0-3724 GCA_964453955.1 uncultured Solibacteraceae bacterium
CAGCCAACTGGTGATGCTGTCGGCCACCGTCACCAGCACGGCGGGCACGGTGAACGCGGGGACGGTGACCTTCACGGTGCTGGGCACGCAGATCGTCTCCGGAACAGTGGCCAATGGGGCGGTCGTCGTCGTCTATATGCCGCCGGGCGGTACGGCAGCCGGCTCCTATCCGATCTCGGCGGTGTACAACGCGAGCGGCAGCTTCGGCGGGAGCACGGGGACCTCCACCCTGACGGTGAATCCTGCCCCCACCACAACCACCGCGGCTAATGCCACGGCCACCGCCAGCACCAGCACTCAGCCGGTGACGCTGTCGGCCACGGTGACCAGCAGGGCAGGCGCGGTGAACGCGGGAACAGTCACCTTTACGGTGCTGGGCACGCAGGTGACCTCCGGGACCGTGACGAATGGGGCGGCCACGGCCGTCTACACCCTGCCGGCGGGAACCGCAGCCGGCTCCTGGCCGATCTCGGCGGCCTACAACGCCAGCGCGAACTTCGCGGGAAGCACGGACTCCACGCACAGCCTGATGGTGAGCGGCGGGGGCTCGGGCGGCTCCGGCTCCGGCTACAGCTATTGGCGGACCATTACCATCAGCCACCTGAAGGTGCCCAACACCAATCAAAACAACTTCCCGGTGTTCCTCACCTTCTCCGACCCTCTGCTGAAGTCGGTCTCGAACGGCGGGCACGTGGCCAGCGCCAGCGGCTACGATGTGATCTTCACCTCCGACTCCGCCGGCAATAACCTTCTGCCGTTTCAGCGGGAAAGCTACAACCCCGCTACCGGCGGCGCGTCGTTCTGGGTGCAGGCGCCGATGCTGTCGCCGACGAGCGACACCCAGATCTACATGTTTTACGGCAACTCGGGAGCAACGGACCAATCCAACCCGTCCGGAGTCTGGGACAGCAATTACAAAGGCGTTTGGCATCTGAATGACGATGCGGCAAACACCAGCGTGGGCGATTCCACTTCCAATGCCCACAACGGCACCAACTACGCCAATACGAACGGCCAGTCGGTGGCGGGCCAGACAGGCGCCGCTCTGAGTTACGGCAATGGCAGCACGAACTTCGGCACTTCCTCCGACTTCGATTACTCCGCGAGTAACTTCACCGTATCGTTCTGGCTGAACTGTCCATACTTTAATGGCGACGGCCCGCAGGGGTTCGTGGGCAGGGGGCAAATCTCCGGAAGCGGCAGCGCGGGACCCTATGAGGGCTTCGAGATATTTGTCGGCACCGCCGGCTTCCCACTGGCCAGCACGAAGCTGACTTTCACCTCGTGGGACGGCTACGGATACACGCAATACACCACGGCGGGCGCCATATCGGCAACCAACTGGAACTATGTTACGTTCGTGCGGAACGGCTCCACTTACTCGTGGTACTTGAACGGCAGTCAGGACTCCACCGGAACGTTCACGTCTTTCCAGACCTCTTCTCAACCTTTGTATTTGATGAAGGGGATCGAGAGCGGGTCGTTCCCCGGAGGGGACGCCGACGAATTCCGCATGTCCAACACCGCCCGCTCGGCGGATTGGATTACTACCGAGTACAACAACCAGAGCAGCCCGGGAACATTCTATAGCGTGGGCGCGGAACAATAGAGGCACCCGGCATTGTCGCGCAGCCACTGGCAGAGCAGCGCCAGCGCACGGGCGCGGTGGCTGACACGCATCTTGTCCGCCAGCGGCGCTTCCGCAAAGGTGCCGGCGAACGGGGGATAGTAGAACAGCGGATCGTACCCGAAGCCGCCGGCGCCGCGCGGCTCCTCGGCCAGCTCTCCTTCCACCTCGCCCCGAAACGTGGCCAGCAACTCGCCGCGGCGCGCCACGGCGACCACCGAGACGAAGCGCGCGGCACGGTCGGCGACGCCGTGCATGCGCTCGAGCAGGAGCCGGTTGTTGGCGTCATCGCCGGCCGCGGGACCGGCGTAGCGCGCCGAATAAACCCCCGGAGCGCCGCCCAGCGCATCCACCATCAGGCCCGAATCGTCGGCGAACACCGGCTCATCGCAGCATCGCGAATAGTACAAGGCCTTGGCGATCGCGTTCTCCTCGAAGGTGCGGCCGGTTTCTTCCGGAGGCGCGATGCCGGCGAGCCCGGGCACCGGCTCCACCTCGGCATGACCCTGCAGGCCGAGCTGGAATTCGCGGAGCTTTCCGGCGTTGGAGGTGGCGCAGTAAACCTTCACGCCGCGGCCGCCAGCACCTTTTTCTGCAGATCGATCAGCTCGACAATGCCGGCGCGCGCCAGCCCCAGCAGCGTGGCCAGACGCTCATCGTCGAAGGCCACTCTTTCCGCGGTGGCCTGCACCTCGACGAAGCGTCCCGAGCCGGTCATCACCAGGTTCATGTCCACGTCGGCCTGCGAGTCTTCCTCGTAACACAGATCGAGCATGGGCGTGCCGCCGACGATTCCGGCGCTGGTGGCGGCCACGTAGTCGCGCAGCGGCGAGGCGCGCAGCGTTCCGAAACGCACCAGCCGCTGGATGGCGATGGCCAGCGCCACGTACGCGCCGGTGATGGCCGCGGTGCGGGTTCCGCCGTCGGCCTGCAGGACGTCGCAATCGATCACCACGCTGCGCTCGCCCAGCTTGTCCATATCCACCACCGCGCGCAGCGAGCGGCCGATGAGCCGCTGAATCTCGTGCGTGCGGCCGGAGGGACGGCCCCTGGTGACCTCGCGCGGAGTGCGCGTGACGGTGGCCCGCGGCAGCATGGAGTACTCCGCGGTGATCCAGCCTTTGCCGCTGCCGCGCAGGAAGGAGGGCACGCTCTCTTCCACCGTCGCCGTGCACAGCACGCGCGTGTTGCCGGCTTCGATGAGCGTCGATCCTTCGGCGGTGGCCAGATAATTCGGTTCGATGTGCACGGCGCGCAACTGGTCGGGGCGGCGCTGGTCGGTTCTCATTGGGCTCCCTGAAAAGCGAAGTAAACGATCAGGATGAACAGGACGGTGCCGAGCACCAGCACGATAATGCACGGCGCGCCACCGCGCCAGCTGGCCGAGGTCGCACCCGTTTTCTTCGCCCCTCTCGACGCTTTGAATTTGGCCATTGTTGAAGCTGAAACTTCAGTGTGCCACAGGCGCGGCGCCGCTTTCCGTCCAGGGACACGCGGCGGCAGCCGCGTACTCCAGCGCCTGTCGCGGGAACGCGGCTGTCGCCGCGTGTCCTCAGCGTCCGTCGCGGACCACCAGCCGCGCCGCCTCGCGGAAAAACCGCTCCAGCGCGACCAGCGTTTTCGGCTCCAGATCGCGCAGCGTGATGGCCACCACGTCGCGTCCGCGCTGCTCCAGAGCCCGAATGGTGGCCAGAAACTGCGCGCGGTGGTAGTCGGGCGGGTAATCGAGACCGGGAACCGTCTCGCACTTGTCGGCGAGAAGAATGGTGGAGAAACAGCGCCCGTGGCCGATGATCATCTCGTGATAGGAGTGGTTCACGGCCGGACCCTCGTACACATCCACGGGCATGCGCAGCCGCGCGCGGAACAACAATTCGGCGGCGCGCCCCAGCACCTTGCGCAGCGCACGCCCCTGCGGCGCATACCGCGTGTCGCCAAAGAACGTCAGCTCGCCGTACTCCACCCGGCGGTCCGCGATCAGCCGGCTCAGAATCGACGCGTAGAGGGCGGCGGCGGTGGCATTGTCCTCGGCATCATACGCCCGATTGCCCCAGTGCAGGGTCACCCCGCCGATCCACTTTCGTTGCGTGGCGCTGT
>CAYVPZ010000127.1:3734-9566 GCA_964453955.1 uncultured Solibacteraceae bacterium
TCCGATACGCGTTCCCTCGTTGTGCTCCACGTGTATGTCCGTGGCGTGGCCCACCTGGATGGCATCGCGCGCCAGATCGGCAAAGTAGTTGAACTCGATCCATCCACTTTCGTTGCGCGGCGCTGTTGCGAAACTGGCTCCAGTCGGCGGTCCTGTCCAGCCCCCCGGCGCGCTTCGCCTTTTCGTACAGGCGATTCGCCAGGCTCTTGTACAGCTCGACGCCGGGCTGGGTCACGAAATTCAACTCCCGCAGCCACGCCAGACCGAACACGGTGTAATGGATGAACTGCAGATAGCGCGACAGACACGCGCCGCGGTCGAAGGTGACGCTGGCCAGCGGATATCCGACGCGCCGGACCATGGCCACCTTGTCCGCCTCGGCCAGCTTCTCGCCCTTGCGATGCACCGCCACGAACGCGCGGTCCTGCCGTTCATCCTTGGGCGGGCGGTAATTGGGCAGCCGCAGCTTTTCGTCGATGACAATCTTGATGCCCAGTTCCTCGCTCTTGCCCAGGCTCTCTTCGAAATCCTGCTTGGTCCAGAGCGCGGCGGCGTGCCAGGCCGTGGGCAAAGCGAGCGTCACTTTGTCGCGTCCGGCCAGGCCCTGCGCATGCAGGAACGCCGCCAGCTTCCACGCCACGTCGATGTCTTCGGCGCCCAGATCGGTCGCGGCAATCCACGGCGTCAGATCGTTCCCGCATAACGCCAGCGGATAAAGGCTGCCCCGCGTCAACGGCCCGCTGTGCCGGCCGGCCGTGGTATTGCCGCCGTCGAGCTGCAACTCCACCCGCCGGTACCCGCGGCGGGCCGCGAACTGCTCCAGCAGCGATCCGGTGAGGGTCATGTAGAGGAAATTCGAAGCGGGATCGACACCGTTCTTCTCGTACAGTTTGGTGAGCTGCTCGAGGTTGAGCACCGGCTCGAGTGAAGTCACCCCCATGGCCATGGCCACCACCAGCGTGCTGGCCAGCACGTCGCGCAACGGCCGCGCGGAGCGCTTCTGCATCTCCGCCAGAATGTACTTCAGCTTGGCGGGATCGGTGGAATCGAGCACGAAGCAGCGCACGCCGCGTTCCAGCAGTCCGAGGCTGCAGTACATGTGCTTGTCTTCGGCCGAGCCGCCCATCCCCGCCCAGATGAGAAAGCGCAGCCGCGCTCCGTGCGCGCGCTGAATGCCCTCGCGAATTTCCTCAATCTCGCCGGCGATCCGCTCCGCCCATTCCGGATGGGCCGCCGCCTGCCAGCCGAGGCTGAACACGCCGTAGCCGTTTTTGGTGACGCGGCCCCCGCCGTCCAGCTCCATGCCCAGAGGGATCAGCCGGTTCCGCGATGGATCGAGCGAGGCCAAACCCTTGCGGCGCACGCGGGAATCGAGCACCCGGAGACGCTCCAGCAGTTTCTCCCCGGCAAGGGCGCGATAATAACCGTCAGCTTGCGAACTGTCGTTGAACAGAGAGATCTGCACGCGAGTAAGGTTTCAGCATACACCGCGCGGCGGCGGAATCAACGGCAGATTGTCACCTCGGTGGCAAACGCCGCCATGCGCTGCCACGCTTCGCCGCGGTTCTGCTCGATCTGCCACGACGCGGTCTTTGCATCGGGGCGAAGACGCCATGCCGCCGCGGCCTCCCTCGCGCTCCCGCCCGGGAAGTGCGCGGCGTCGCCACCACCCGGCGCCAGCTCCCAGCTCGCGCCGCCGTTGGTGGTGCGATAGAGTTCGGCGCGACTGCCCGCGCCGCGGTCCATCAGCAGCATTCCCGCTTTCGCCGATTCGAACCAGAACCGCTGTATGGCCCCCGGCTGCCCTTCTTCAAGGAGCGGCTGCGGGCGCCACGTCTTTCCGCCGTCATCGCTGGCCAGCAGAAACGGGTCGCGCGCCACCGTCTGCACGTTCTCGCCGGCGATCCAGCCGTGCTCGAAATCGACGAACTGAATCTGGTCGAGAGCGGTGAAGGGAATGCGCTTCGCGCCTTCGCGCCACGTGCGTCCGCCGTCTTCGCTGACCAGCAGGATGGACGACAGCGTGGTGTTGGTGGTGTGCAGGTTGCCGCTGAGAAACACGCGGCTGGCCACGCTCTCCACACCGCTCAGCTCGAGAAACACCCGGCAGGGTTCGTCGTCGCTGCAACTCAGGCCGGCCGCGTTCAACTCGTCTTCGGCGCAGACAAACGCGACGTGCATCGGCGCGCCGGTGTTTTCGAGGGGTGCTTCGTCGGCCGCCACGGCCACCGAGGCCGCCAGCAAAAGCGTGAGCAGCGTTCGCACGACTATTCATGGTAGCCGGAAGCGTGCTATTCAGAAAGCGTGCTCTCGCGTCGCGGGTTTCTGCTGGCCACGGCGTCAGCGCTGGCGCAGAGCGCCGCGGCGCCCGCCGGCATCGTGCTGATTGTCGCGGACCGCGAAACTCCGTCCGGGGAGGAACTCGCCCCCCTTGCCGCTCGCGCCGTCCGCTTTACGCGCTGCTACGCGGCGGATCCGGTGAGCGCTCGCGGACGCGACGCCACCCTGCACGGACGATTTCCGCACGCCGGCGGGCTCACCGGGAATTCCGGTGGGGTGGCGCTCGGTGAGCATTTGGCCGCGGCCGGATGGCCAGGCGTCGCCGGCAGCGGCACGTCTGCGCTGGCATCCGCGCTGAAAACCGGAGGGCGGTACTGCGCGGTACTGGACGCGCCGGCGGGCGGCGGCATTTCCTGCCTGCGATCGGCGGGCAGCCTCCTCGAACAGGCTGGCGTGCTGGACAACACGCTGCTGATCTTCACCGCCGCCCGCGGCGGCAACGACGAAACATGGTTCGATCGCGACACGCGCATCCCGCTGGTGTTGCAGTGGCCGCGCCGCATTGCCGCCGCCGAGCCGGACCTGCCGGCCTCCGCCGTGGACGTGATGCCCACCGTCCTCGGCCTTTGCGGCGTGTCTGCGCCGGACGGCGTGCAGGGGCGGGACCTTTCGCCGTGGCTGCTGGGCGGCAACGGCGCACGGCCCGAGTCCATTTACGCCGAGGGCCGCCTCGGCACTCGCCAGTCGTGGCGCATGATGGTGCGCGGTCTGGACAAGCTGGTGTTCACCCCGCGCCTCGAAATCGCGCACCTCTACAATCTCAGACAAGACCCCGGCGAGACCACCGACCTCTCGCGCGAAGCCCTGGCGGAACGCAAGCTCGACGAGTTGCGCGCCGTCGCCGCCGACTGGATGCGCCGCCTCGGCGACGAAATGGACCCCTCCGGCCTGAAACTGAGGTGAGCGCTACAATCGAATCAAACAGCATGCTCCGAATGGCCGGTGCTCTTCTTGTGGCTTCCACCTTGTTCGCGCAAAAACAACCTTTCGACGTCAACGCCCTCCTGAAGATCGCGCGTATCGGCGATCCGCGGATCTCGCCCGACGGCAAACTCGTTGCCTTCACCGTTCAGAACATCGACATGGACGAGAACCGGAAGCCCACGGCGATCTGGATCGTGCCGGTGAATGGCGGGGCGCCGCGACAGATCACGCACCAGGGCTCGCTGAACGAACGGCCGCGCTGGTCCCCCGATTCGAGGCGGATCGCCTTCGTCTCCAATCGCAGCGGAACCTCGCAGATCTGGCTGATGGATGCCGATGGAGGGAACGCCGGCCAGGTGACCAACCTCGCCACCGAGGCGGACGGCGTTCTGTTCGCGCCCGATGGCCGGCGCCTGGTGTTCACCAGCAAGGTCTATCCCGAGTGCCACGACGAACCCTGCAATGCCCGGCGCCTCGAGCAGGACAAGAATGACAGCGTTCAGGCGCGAGTGTACGATGCGCTGCTCTACCGGCACTGGACCGAGTGGCAAACGGCGCGGCGCTCGCATCTGTTCTCCGTGGAGGTGACGGGAGGCAAGGTCACCGATCTCACCCCCGGCGACCGCGACGTGCCGCCCTTCTCTCTGGGCGGGCCCGACGACTACGCCATTTCCGCCGATTCCTCCGAAGTCTGCTTCGCCATGAACGCCGATGCGGTGCCCGCCACCAGCACCAACACGGATCTGTTCGTGGCGCCGATGAGCGGCGGCGAAGTGAAGAGGATCACCTCGAACCCGGCGGCCGACCTGAGCCCGCAGTATTCTCCCAACGGCAGGTATCTGGCCTGGCGCAGCCAGTCGCGCCCCGGCTACGAGAGCGACCGCTGGCAGCTCATGGTGATGGAGCGCGCCAGCGGGAGCGCCGTCAGCCTCACCGAACCGCTGGACCGCTCCGTCGACTCGTTTGCGTGGTCGTCCGACTCCGCGCACCTGTTCTACACCTACGTCGACCGCGGCCGCCAGCACATTCACGTGATTCTGGCGGCGGGAGGCGGAAGCCGCGAGGTGACCATTGGCAACGTCAGCACGGACGACATGCAGTTCTCGCCCGACGACCGGACCATGATCTACACGCAGCAAAGCGGGTCGAGCCCGGCCGAGATTTTCCGCGCTTCTTCGAGCGGCGGCCCGCCGTTACCGCTCACTCACCTGAACGACGCGCTGCTGGCCGGCTACCAGTTGACGCCGCTCGAGGAGCACTGGGTGGATGTCGCCGACAACGCGCGTGTCCACACTTTCCTGGTGAAGCCGCCCGGCTTTCGCGAAGACCACAAGTATCCGGTGCTTTTTCTCATCCACGGCGGCCCGCAGGGCGAATGGGGCGAAATGTGGAGCTATCGCTGGAACGCGCAGGTGTTCGCCGCCGCCGGATATGTGGTGGTGATGCCCAACCCGCGCGGCTCGTACGGGTACGGGCAGAAGTTTACCGACGACATCAACGGCGACTGGGGCGGCAAAGCGTACGACGACATCATGTCCGTGGTGGATTACGCGGCGGGCCTGCCTTACACCGATTCCACGCGCATGGCCGCGGCGGGCGCCTCCTACGGCGGCTACATGATCGACTGGATGCTGGGCCACACCGACCGCTTCCGCGTCTTCGTCTCCCACGCCGGCGTGTACGATTTGCGCAGCATGGCCGGCGCCACCGAAGAGCTGTGGTTCCCGCTGTGGGAATTTCAGGGCATGCCCTGGGATAATCCGGATATGTACGCGAAATGGTCGCCGAGTTATTTCGTAAAGCAGTTCAAAACGCCCACGCTGGTGGTGGCGGGCGAGCTGGATTTCCGCGTGCCCTACACGCAATCCCTGCAGCTTTTCACCGCGCTGCAATTGCAGAAGGCGCCGTCGCGGCTGATCGTCTTCCCCGACGAGGGCCACTGGATCGGCAAGGGCGAGAACAGCCGCTACCACATGCAACAGGTGCTGGCCTGGCTGGGGCAGTACCTCCATCCGGACAAGGCGACGGACAGGTAGGGAGTGGGTCGGCTCCCAGGTAGCTCGTGCCCGGAAGCACGCGAGCCCCATCGGCGGGTCTGGTGCCATCTTTCCGTTGTGCGCGCTATTGTGAAACTCGCGCAGTCGCTCGCCGTGAGAGACAGTTTTCGAGACGTCAGCGGCCATAACTGCAACGGGATAAGATGGCGATGTGATACGCGTTCCATTGGTCTACTCCTCACGGCGAAAGGCCCTTGGATTCGACGAGATCGCATATGGCGTGGGCGGCATCGAACTGTACCGCCTCGACGACCTGGAGTCGTCCCAGGCTGGATACTCCACCGACCGAACTGGTAGGTCTTTGGTCGGAGATGGCCCTGGTGATTGGTCCTCCGCGTGGGTAGTGATAGGCCATGAGACAGCCTGCGGTGATCCGATCTTCCTCTCTATCGAGCCTCCGCATCCGGTATTTATGGCCACGCATGGCAAGGGTGAATGGACGCCGGACTTGATCGCGCCCTCGCTTGAAATATTCTGGAACTGCCTGGAGACCTTCAGGCGGTTCGCGGCC
>CAYVPZ010000128.1:0-9528 GCA_964453955.1 uncultured Solibacteraceae bacterium
GAAGTAGCGGCCGGTGCGCCCCACGCCGCACTGCGTCTCGTCGAAGACCAAGAGAGCGTCGTAGCGGTCAGCCAGCGCGCGGGCGGCGTGCGCAAACTCGGACGTCACCAGGTGGATGCCGCCCTCGCCCTGAATCCACTCGATGACAATGCCCGCGGTCTGGTCGCTGACCACCTGCTCGAGCGCGGCCACGTCGTTGATGGGCACGAAACGCGCGCCCGGCAGAAGCGGCTCGAAATCGTGCTGGTACTTCGGCTGGCCGGTGATGGAGAGCGCGCCGAACGTGCGGCCATGAAAGGAATTGTCGAGAGACACGATCTCGTATTTCGTCTCGTCGATGCGGCGCCCGTGCGCGCGCACCATTTTCATGGCGCCTTCTATGCCCTCCGTGCCGGAGTTGCAAAAGAAAGTGCGCGCCAGCCCGCTCATCTTCGACAGGCGCTCCGCCAGGCGGCCCTGATACTCGTGGTAGTAGAGATTGGAGGAGTGCAGCAGCAGCCCGGCCTGCTCGCGCACCACCTTCACGATGCGCGGGTGCGCGTGTCCCATCGCATTGACGCCGATGCCGGTGATCAGATCGAGGTAGCGGTTGCCATCGGTGTCGTAGACGTAGCAACCCCGGCCGCGATGCAGGACCACCGGGTAGCGGGCGTAGTTCTGCAGCAGGTAATCCTTTTCGAGGTCCATCACCTGCTGTGTTTCGGCGGTGTGCGTTTGCGGAGAGATGACAGAGCTCATTCTCTCCATGATAAAGGGTCACCCCAGCACGGCTGCCGACGTGGTCAACAGGCCGCCCGCGGCGGTGAACTCGTCGAACATTTCCCGGGCTTTGTTTTCGTCCAGACTGCGCACGGCATCGGTGACCAGCTCCACCAGTTTCCCCCTGCGCAGCAGGCCGAACGCCGCGTGGCGCACGCAGATTTCTGTAACCACGCCGTAGACCACGTAGCGCTGCGCCTGCAGATGGTGCAGCACGAACGACAAATTGGCGTTGGTGAACATGTCCACATGCTGCTTCTCGATGAGGATCTGCCGGCAGGAATCCAGCGAGAAAACTGCTCCGCGCGCGGACGGCACCACCACGCGCCCCTCCAGCAGCGTACCTGCCGGCTTCTGCTGGTCCATCGTTTCGGCGACGCAGTGCGGAGGCCACTCGGCGAACTCCGGATCGTTCTCGGCATGGGCATCCATGGAGGAAAGCACCGTGGCGCCGGTGCCCGCCGCATGACGGTTCAGCGCCGCGACCAGCGGAATGATCTCCTCCGCGCCGGGCACGTACAGCGCGCCGGCGGGAAACAGAAAATCGATCTGCGTGTCCACGTCCACGAATACCGTGTTCACTGGTGGACCTCCGTCCGGTGTACCCGCGGATGGAGTTCCGCTCGCACGCGCTCGGCCCGAGCCTGCAATTCCGCGCTGTATTCCACCGGGTACTGATCTTCGCTCTCGAAAAGGCTGCGGCAGGCCAGGGGCAGCTTGTGCAAACAGCGTTGCGCGTAGTCCCGGGACGCGCTCGCGCTGGGCAGTTCGTGCACCAGGCGGCCCTGAACGATCACCGGACCAATCAGCGCTCGCGGGGCGCCGTCGCCGCAGCCGGTGCACTCGGACGAACAGGCAATCTGGTCGTGATCGGCGAAGCGAAAAACCTGCTTGGCGCCGGGCATGGTGTGCTTGCCTTCGCTGTATTTGGCGGTGTAGCGGGTGACGCCGTTCTCCTCCAGCTCCACCAGCTTGTACACGGCGCCCAGGCTGGGGGCGTCGGCGGACGTGGCCAGGTCCGTTCCCACCCCGAACGCGTCGATGGGCGCGCCCGCGGCGGTGTATTCGAGAATCTTGTACTCGTTCAGATCGCTGGTGGCCATGATCTTCGCATCGCGCAATCCGGCGTCGTCCAGAATGTGCCGGACCGCGTGCGCCAGCTCCACCAGATTTCCGCTGTCCAGGCGCACGCCCCACAGCGGCCGGCCCAGCTCGGCGGCCAGCTTCGCGCCGTTCACCGTGTCATAGGTGTCGATGAGGTAAACGGTGGAGTCTCCCAGCATCTCCTGCAAACGCCGGTAGGCCTCGCGCTCGCTCGGGAAAGAGAGCACCCAGGAGTGCGCGGCGGTGCCAAACACGGGGATGCCGAAGCGGAAGCCGGTTTCGGTGTTGCTGGTTCCGATGCAGCCTCCGATGTACGCAGCGCGCCCGGCCAGCACGCCTGCTTCCGGCGAATGCGCCCGCCGCGTTCCGAACTCCACCACGCCGCGCGTCCCGGCCACTTCGGCGATCCGCGCCGCCTTGGTGGCCACCAGCGACGGGAAGCCCATGCTGGCCAGAAGATACGTTTCCGCAATCTGCGCTTCGATCAGCGGCGCGCGCACGGTGAGCAGAGGCTCGTCGGCGAACACCGGCGTGCCCTCCTCCATCGCGAACAGGTCGCCCGTAAAACGCAGGTGGAGGAGATGGTCGAAAAACTCCGGCGCGACGCGGGCGAACTGCGGCAGGCCGCGCAGGTAGTCCACCTCCTCGCGCGTGAAGCGCAGGTGCAACAGGTATTCCACCGCCTGCTGCAGCCCGGCGGCAAGGATGAAATTGCGCGAGCGCGGCAGACGGCGGAAGAACAACTCGAAGCAGCCGATGTGCCCGGCAATGCCGGCCTCAAAATAGCCGGCCGCCATGGTGAGCTGATACAGGTCAGTGAGCAGACCGGTCATTTCTTCGCCGCGGCCAGGGGCTTAACCGCGCCCGCTGCCGCTTCCAGTTCCTGCACGGTGTTGCCGTCCACCTGATAGAGGGTCGTCTCGTTCTCACGCTTCGCTACGTAGTCGGAGCCCTGCTTTGAGAAGACCGCTTTCTCCGTGCGCTTGTTGTCTTTCGAGATCACCGTGACGTCGATGGAGGGCGTGGCAAAGCCGCTGTCCACGAATTTCGCGGCGCTGAGCTCCCGCAGTTTGTCGATGAACGCCTGGATGCCGATGCTATCCAGCTCCTTGCCGTTGCCGAACCACTTATCGCCCGCGCGTACAAAATCGGACGATTTCGCGCCATCATGGACGTCGATCCTGGTTGGATCGTCGAAACCAAAATCGAACAGCTTCTTGTTGCGGAAGTCGTCCACGGTCTTGTTCAGGCCGTCGCCGAGCTCGCTGGTGGACTTCCAAACGCCGTCCGCGGCGCTCGATTTCGCGTAGTAATCGCCGGACGTCGTCTTGCGCAACTGCAACTCCTGGGTGCCCGAGCCGTCGGTCACTTTCGCCGTCGCCACGGGCGCCGCGGAAGCGAATGCCGACGCGGCTTTTTTTCGATCGTCTTCCGACACGGACAGGTCCATCTTCGCGTCTTTCAGCTTGCGGACCAGTTCCTCCACCTGCAGGCCGTCGGCGCGAAACGGGCCCGGCTTCAGAATCTGCCAGTCGCCCTGGTTGTTCTTGCCAAACTCGACATCCTGCCCTTTGGAGACCAGATCCACACGGGCGAGGCTGCCCTGGTCGAAGGTGAGCAGGCGCTTGTCGCGCAGATCGTTCACGCTCTTGTCCACCGCGCTATGGGCGTACGAAGCGATGGTGTAGACCTTGGCATCGCCTTCCGTTTTCGCATATACCGAGCCGCCGGTTGGCGCTTCGTCGCCGAGGAGCAGCGTTTTCGTCTTTCCTCCGCCCCCGGTGATCACCACCGTTTCGGCGGGTGGGGCCAGGCCGAACGAAGCCAGGTCCGACGCCTTCTGCTCCACCACGCTGTCGGCGTTCAGCGAGCTCACGCTGGAGAGCAGCGAATTCATCGCTTCCTGATCGGCGTTGTAAGCCTCGGGCGCGGCGATGCGCCAGTTATCGCCGCTCTTTTCGAGGACAATATCCCGGCCATCCTTCTTTTTTAATTCTATCCGGGTAATATTCGACTGAGGGATAGAAAGAATCTTCGTCTCCGTGTCCTTCGGGGGCGCGTTTTCCTCTTTCGCCTTTTGTTTGTTCGACCAGTAAATGAGCCCCGCCAGCGCCGCGAACAGGACGGTGGCGATCAGCAATCCACGGCTGCCGCGCATCGCGTTACCTCCTGCGCCACCAAACCACGATCCCCACGATAATCACGATGAGCGGCAGTCCAAACTGGCTTACCGTGCGGATTAACCTCATCTGCGACTGGTTCACGGTGATGCGGCGGTCGTCCTGTTGCTTCGGGCGGATGGAAATGAGATCCTCGTCCGACGATAGCCAGTTCATCATATTCAGGGCGAGGTCGCGGTTGCCGTTGAAACGTATGAAGCCGTTGGAGGCCCAGCCGGAATTGCCCACCACGACAAAACGGCCCTGCTTGTTCGGCTGACCGGTGTTGTAGGTTCCCGCGGCCGCCATGGTGAACGGGCCGGGTTTGCTGGTCTTCGGATCGGCGCTGATTTCGCCCGGCCCGAGGTTGGTGGTGGCGAAGCTGCCATCGGAAGAAGCGAAGAGCTTGTCCACCGACGTCTTGCCCGTGGCCTTCGTATCCAGACCGCGCGTGAGCGGGAAGCCGGTGGCCGTGCCCTTCATGGGCGCCACGATGGGATGGCTCTCGTAATTCATGACCAGCGGCACTTCCGGACCAAGCCCGGCAAGCTGTCCGATGGGATTCTCGTCCAGTACCAGATTGCTCTCTGGCGTGACGCCCCAGCTGGTGAGCAGAGCGTTGAGCGGCGCATTGGTGGCAATTTCACGGCCGCGCACTTTCAGCGGCGGGTCCAGCAGGAACAGCGCCCTGCCGCCGTCTTCCACCACCTTGCGTAACGCATCGATTTCAGGTTGCGCGTAGTCCGTTGACGGACCGCCCACCACCACCACGGTGCAATCGGACGGCACCTCGGCCTTTTGCAAAAGGTTGACCGATTTCGACGCGTAGTTGTCGCCTTCGAGCAGCGTCTTCAATTGCGAAAAGCCATTGCGATCGGAATCGTCGATCTGGTGCTCGCCGTTGCCCTGGACGAAACAGACGGTGCGCACACCGCCCTTGAGAGCGCGCACAATGGCGCCGGTGACGCCTTCTTCATCGAACGTTTTGGCTTCTTCGTGTTTGGGGCCGATGTCGATGGTGGCCGTGCCGGTGTTCTTGATGCCGGCGGCGCGCGCCAGTTGGGGTTTCTTGAAAGGATCGACGTACTCCACCTGCACGTTGCGCGAGAGGTTGGCGTAACGGTCCAGCAGATCCTTGCCGGTCTGGAAGTCGGTGGACTTATCCCAGTAAGTGATGCGAACTTCGTTCTTGAGCTCGTGCACGACTTTCGCGGTCTGATCGGACAGCGTGAAGCGTTTATTGGCGGTGGCGTCGTAGCTCTTGTTGTAGCGGTTCGCCAAAAAGTTGACCGCCACCAGCACCGCCAGGATCACCACGATGTACAGCGTGGCGTACGCGGCGTACCGAGTCTGTCTTGCCTTAATCCATGCCGATGCCATCTACGACCTCCACCGCAGCGATTCCATCGAGCGCGACGTCATGAACAGCCCGAAGAAAATCAGCGAAATATAGTAAATTGCGTCTCTCGAATCGAGGACGCCTTTGGTAAACGTCTCCAGATGCTTGATCACGGAGCAATAGGCCATCACCTGCGCCCAGGTGGCCGTTTCATAACTGTTCCATTCGAGAATCCAAAGCAGCAGGCATACTCCGAAAGTGGCCGCCGCGGCGATGATCTGATTGCGCGTGAGGGTGGAAATGAACGTCCCCACGGCCAGCAGCGCGCCCCCCTGCAACAACAGGCCGAGATAGCCGATCGCCAGGGGCTTCCAATCCGGATTGCCGTATTTGAACAGGAACCCGAAATTGACCGCCGTGAACAGCAGCAGAGAGGCGTACATGGCCAGCGCGGCGAGCCATTTTCCCAGAATGATCTCCACGTCGCGGATGGGCGAGGTGGCCAGCAGCTCGATGGTGCCCGTTCTCTTTTCCTCGGCGAACAGCCGCATGGTGATCATGGGAATAAAGAACAGGCCGATAACGGCCGCGTTCGAGAGCAGCGGCCTGATTACCATCTCGTTGATGTTCATGGGAAAGGACTGGCCCTGCATCTGCGATTCGACGCTGACGTAGGTGAAATAGGCTATGGAGCTCCAGAAAAAATATCCGAAAATCAGCCCGAACATGGTCAACAACAGGTAAGCGATGGGGGAAACGAAATAGCCGTGCAGCTCTTTCTTGAAAATAATCCAGATGTTTCTCATTGCGCGCCTCCGGCGGGTTCGGCGGCGGGCGTAGTCGCATCCGCGCCGGTCAGTTCCAGGAATACTTCTTCGAGCGACATGGCGGCGGAGCGCAGCTCGTTCAGGTTCCAGCCAGCCTCTACCACGGCGCGCGCCAGATCGCCGCGGATGGGCCGCTCCTTCAGGCTCTCCACCTCGAACGTCAGCAGATTGCCGCGGTGATCGCGCGGCAGCACGCGGCTCACTCCGGCCACGCCTTCCAGGCGTTGCTGAACCACCGCCGGTTCCAGCGTGGCATCGCGGCCCTCCACCACAATCACCACCGATTCGGCGCCGCGCACCTTATTCTGCAGGTTGCTCACCGAATCCTTGGCCACCACTTTGCCTTTGTTGATGATGATGGCGTGGTCGCAGGTCTGCTCCACTTCGGGCAGGATGTGGGTGCTGAGAATGATGGTATGCTCGCCGGCCAGATCGCGAATGAGCTTGCGCGTCTCGATGATCTGGTTGGGGTCCAGCCCGGCGGTGGGCTCGTCGAGGATGAGCACATCTGGATTGTGAATGATGGCCTGGGCCAGCCCCACGCGCTGGCGATAACCCTTGGACAGCTTTCCGATCAGTTTCTTCTTCACGTCGGCGATGGCGGTGCGTCCGGCCACCTCGTCCACGCGTTTGGCCAGATCGGCGCCCCTCAGCCCCTTCAGGCTGCCGACGAAGCTGAGGTATTCGGCGACCTCCATTTCCGGGTACACCGGCGGAGCCTCGGGCAGGTACCCGATGCGCCTCTTCACTTCGAGGGGCTGCTCGAGAACGTCGAATCCGGCCACCGAGGCGGTTCCGGAGGTCGGCGGAAGAAAACAGGTGAGGACGCGCATGGTGGTCGTCTTCCCCGCCCCATTGGGCCCGAGGAAGCCGACGATCTGCCCTTTCTGTACTTCGAAGGAGATGTTGTCTACGGCGACATTACGCGCGTAGCGCTTGGTGAGCCCGTTAACGTTGATCATAATTTACAGACGTGTTGCCGAAGGTTGTGTGAGATCGCACAAAGTCCCCAAACTCACAATCGTAAGAATCGGTTTTGCCATTGTCAATCGCGTATGCACAGGAACGCGGCTGGCGCCGCGTGTCCCAGTCACTCTTCGGCCACCGCAATACCCATTGCCTGGTAGCCCGCGTCGACGTACAGGACGTTGGCGGTGACCCCCCGGCCGAGGTCGCTGGCCAGAAAGACCGCCGCGTCGGCCACTTCCGCCGGATCGGTGTTGCGGCGCAATGGAGCAATCCGCGCGGCGCCGTCGAGCAGCCTCGAAAAATCCTTCACTCCGCGCGCCGAGACAGTCTTTACCGGCCCGGCGGAAATCGCGTTCACCCGTATTTTAGACGGACCAAGATCGCTGGCCAGGTACCGCACAATCGCTTCCAGCGCCGCCTTGGCCACACCCATCACATTGTAGTTCGGAAAGACGCGGATTGCGCCGAGGTAGGTGAGCGTCATGATGGAGCCGCCCGCGGTCATCAGCGGCGAAAGCGCCCGCGCCACGGCCACCAGGGAGTAAGCGCTGACGTCCTGCGCCAAAGCGTAGCCGGCGCGCGAGGTCTCGATAAACGGCCGGGTGAGATCTTCGCGATTGGCGAAGGCGACGCTATGGACCACAGCATCGAGCCGGACGCCGTCCGCGCGCAGGGTCTCCACCAGCGTGGCGATTTCTTCGTCGCGGGTGACATCGCAGGCAATCATGCGCGCCGACCCCAGCTCGACCGCCAGGTCCTGGACGGTGAGCCTCTGCCGGTCCCCCTGATAGGTGAGAATGATGCTCGCGCCTTCCCTGACAAACGCCTGAGCGATGGCGAAGGCCAGACTCCATCGATTGGCGACGCCCAACACCAGCGCCGTCTTCCCTTCCAGCAATGCGGGCATGAAAGGGATATTGTAGCGTGTGCGCGCTTGCAGACCCGGCCAGCTACGCGACGGCGTAGTTCTTCACAGCGCGCTCGAAGCCAGGGCCGGCCGCGGCGAGATCCTGTGGAGTCATGGCCGGCCGCACGGTGAGCGACGCGTTGAAGGCAAGGAACCACGGCTCCGCGACAGCCGGCAGCTCCGACGATTCGGTCATGTGGAAGAAGATGTAACCGGTCCGCATGCCGTTGTCTTCCGCAAAGTAGGCGGCTTCCGGCTTGAGGTCCGCGAGGATCTTCTGAATTGTGGGTCCGAGGGTGCCGTTGCGGACACCGACATTGGCGGTCTCCACCGGGAGCGAAACCTTCATCATCATGCGCATAGGAGTTTGCCCCTCCCTGGGGCTCCTGATTATACGCTGGTTGGGCCTGATTGGGGTAGGATCGCTTCATGCGCGACCACGACGCGATCCTGATCCTCGGCAACGGAGTCCGCGAGGGCGGCGTGCTGCCTTCCTGGGTGCGGCGCCACCTTGACCGCGCCATTCAACTGCACCAGGGCGAGTTTGTCATCACTCTGAGCGCGGGGACCACCCACCGTCCGCCGCCACTGGACGGGAACGGCTTCCCGATTTTCGAGTCCGTGGCCGCGGCGGAATACCTGATAGAGCGGGGCTTGCCGGCGGACCGGATCCTTACCGAGACGCACTCCTACGACACCATTGGGAACGCGTATTTCTCCCGCGTCATCCACGTGGAGCCCCAGCAGATGCGACGGTTGCTGGTGATCGCGTCCGACTTTCATGTGGCCCGCGCCGAAACGGTGTTCCGCTGGGTATACGGCCTCGAGCCGCGGGCAGCGCCCTGCGAATTCCAGTTCGAAGGAATGTCGGATGCGGGCATGGATGCGGCGGTGCTCGAGGCCCGCCGGGAGCGGGAACGGCAGCGCACCGACGCCCTCGGAGACCTCCCCGCGCGCATCACCACCATGCGGGGTTTTCATCGCTGGCTATTCACCGAGCACGATGCCTACAATGCCACTCGCGGGGGCTTTGGCGCGGGCCGGGTGGCCGGCCTCACGCTGGAGTCGTATTAGGCGCCGGACTGTGGTAGCATCCTCGGGAGGTCGGGAAACGTGCCCTTTCACATAGTCATTGCGGGCGATTTTGCCGGGGCCAGCCGGGAGCGCCCGGCCAGGCCCATCGAAGTAGACCGCGACAATCTGGAAGCCGTTCTGGCGCGCGTGCGGCCGCTGATCGAGCTGCCGCTCGCGGGCGCCGATGGAAAGCCACTTTCGCTCCGTGCGGACACACTCGACGATTTCCATCCGGACCGCCTGTATCGACGGCTGCCTCTGTTTGGAGCGATTCGGGCCACCGTCACGGCCGAACCCGAGCCGGCGCCAGCGCCTCCTCCCGCCCCGGCCAAACCTGCCGGCGGTTTCCTTGACGACATCCTTGCCATCACGGAAGAACGGTACGGCGCC
>CAYVPZ010000129.1:0-9516 GCA_964453955.1 uncultured Solibacteraceae bacterium
TTCAGAACCTCGTTCAGCAGGTAGCTGTTTTCGCAGGCATAGTCGCCGTTGACCAGGTTGTAGGAGCACATCACCCCGCCGGCCGCGGAGTCGCGGATGGCGATTTCGAAGGCCAGCATGTCGGTTTCCCGCATGGCCCGCTTGTCGATCACCGCGTTGACGATGTTGCGGCCGCTCTCCTGGTCGTTCAGCGCATAATGCTTGATATCGCCGATGACGCCCTGGGCCTGCAGGCCTTTCATGAGCTGGCCGTCCAACCTGCCGGCCAGGATGGGGTCCTCGCCGTCGTACTCGAAGTTGCGTCCGTTGCGCGGCTCGCGCGTAATGTTCACCCCGCCGCCCAGCGACATGTTGTATCCCTGGTCGCGCAGCTCGCGGCCGATTAGTGCGCCATACTCGTAAGCCGTCTGCAGATCCCAGGAGGAGGCGTCGGCGAGGGCGGAAGGCAGCGCGGTGGAGTAGCGGCTGTGGGCCGCGCCGAGGGTCACGCCCACCGCCGAATCGGCCATCTGGATATCGGGAACGCCCAGCCTCGGGATGCCCGGTACGAACCCGGCGCCGCCCAGCGACCGCGCCACCGTCAGCGCGTCCACCGGCCCAATTTTGTTCGCGCCCATCATCCCGCTGCCGTGGACCAGCTGGATCTTTTCGTCCAGCGTCATCTGCGCGATGACCAGATCGGCGCGCTGGTCCGGTGAAAGCGACTTATCCATCCAGGTTTTCGGGGGACCTGAGGGAGGGGCCGGGTTTGGCGCCTGCGCTGCCGCGCTGGCGAGAAGGGTCAGGGAGATTCCAATAAACCGCAGTGTTCCTATGACTGCCTTGTCGGACATTACACGCTCCTGGTGTGTGTGAGCAGGCGTACGCAAATCGGTTGGGCATGGCCTGCTCCTGGTAGTATATCGTTCGCGCGGACACGGCGGGGTTTCGCCTGCCCGACCGCAGGGGTCGCTGGCGGGAGGCGGGCACATTGTGATTGAATTAAGAAAAGCCGCGCATGCGTAAAGCGCTCATTACCGGAATTACCGGGCAGGACGGATCGTATCTGGCCGAGTTCCTGCTGGCGAAGGGATACGAGGTTCACGGAATTATCCGCCGCTCCTCCACATTCAACACGGAGCGATTGAACGATATCTACGCCGACCCCCACGAGCGCGGCGCGGCCATGCGCCTGCACTACGGCGATCTTTCCGATGGTACGGGAGTGCGGCGGGTGCTCGAAAGCGTGCAGCCCGACGAGATCTACAATCTGGCGGCGCAGTCGCACGTGCGGGTCAGTTTCGAGCAGGCGGAGTACACGGGCGACGTGGTGGCCACCGGCACACTGCGGCTTCTCGAAGCCGTGCGCGACCACATTCGCGCCAACGGCCATGACGTGCGTGTGTACCAGGCCGGTTCGTCGGAAATGTTCGGCGCCGCCAAACCGCCGCAATCCGAGACGACGCCGTTTTATCCGCGCAGTCCCTATGCGGTGGCCAAGGTGGCCGCGCACTGGTATGCCGTGAATTACCGCGAAGCGTGGGGAATGCACATCTCCAACGGCATTCTGTTCAACCACGAGTCGCCCCGGCGCGGCGAAACGTTCGTCACCCGGAAGATCACGCGAGCGCTGACGCGAATCAGTCTGGGACTGCAGAAGAAGCTGTATCTTGGAAATCTGGACGCGCGGCGCGACTGGGGCTATGCCGGCGACTATGTTGTGGCCATGTGGCTGATGCTGCAACAGCCGGCTCCGGACGACTATGTGGTGGCCACGGGCGAATCGCACTCGGTGCGCGAGTTTCTGGAAGTGGCGGCCTCCATTCTGGGTCTCGACTGGAATGCCTGCGTGGAGACCGATGCCCGGTATTTCCGGCCGACGGAGGTGGATCACCTCGAAGGAGACTCCACCAAAGCGCGCACACGGCTGGGGTGGACGCCCACGGTGGGATTCCGCGAGCTGGCCGCCATGATGGTGGAGAACGATCTCGAAATCGCCCGGCAGGAGCGCACCCTGAACGAGGCCGGCCACCCTCGCTCCACCCGGCGGGTGTCCATCGGATAGAACCGCCTGCTCACGCGCGTACCGAGCCGCGAGGCGTGCGAGAGCGGAGCCCAGGAGGACGGTTTGGATAAGACGAGTCGGATATTCGTGGCGGGCCATCGCGGGCTGGTTGGCTCGGCCATCGTCCGCCGGCTGCAGGCCGACGGATTCACCAGCCTGCTGGTGCGCACACACGCCGAACTGGACCTCACCGACCGCGCCGCCGTCGACCGGTTCTTCGAGGCCGAGCGCCCGGAATACGTGTTCCTTGCGGCGGCGCGCGTGGGCGGCATTCACGCCAACAACACCCGTCCGGCGGAGTTCATCTTCTCGAATCTGGCCATTCAAATTAATGCGATCGATGCGGCGTACCGGTTCGGAGCGCGCAAGCTGGAGTTCCTCGGCTCATCCTGCATTTATCCCCGCGAAGCGCCGCAGCCCATTCGCGAAGAGTATCTGCTGACCGGGCCGCTGGAACCCACCAACGAGCCGTACGCCATCGCCAAGATCGCGGGCATTCGCACTATGCAGGCTTACTCGCGGCAGTATGGATTCGGCGGAATCAGCCTGATGCCCACCAACCTCTATGGTCCCGGCGACAACTTCGACCTCAGTGGCTCACACGTGCTGCCGGCGCTGATCCGCAAAGTGCACGAGGCGCACAGCGCCGGGGAGCCGCGGGTGACCGTATGGGGCACCGGCACTCCCCGCCGCGAGTTCCTGCACGTGGACGACCTGGCGGACGCGGCTGTGTTCCTGATGCAGGGCTACGACTCGCCCGAGATCGTCAATGTCGGCACCGGCGTGGACATCACCATCCGGGAACTGGTGGAGATGGTGTGCCGCATCGTCGGCTATCGGGGCGAAATCGTCTTCGATCCGTCCCGGCCCGACGGCACGCCGCGCAAACTGCTGGACGTATCGAAGCTGGCGGCGCTGGGCTGGAAGCCGTCGATTGGGCTCGAGGACGGCATCCGCGAGACGTACCGGTGGTACCAGCAAAACGCCGTCGCCACCTGTGCCTGAGGTCGCCCTGCAGGAATCCCCGCCGTTAGCCGATTACTGGTATGAGGCCCTGTCGTCAGGGGCGTCCACCAATGATATCGATTCAAAACGAGATTCGGAGGGCGGAAGACCTGCAGGCTCTTCTACTTGCCGTCAGCGAAAGCTATCGCTCGGCGGTCGAGGACAGCAGCCAGTACGCAATCGATCTGGACCCCTCCATAACCCCGGAGCACCGCGAGGCGCTGCATCGGATCGCCGAACGAATCTCGGCGGAAGCCATCGGTTCAGGTTCCGAATTGCCATCCCTGCGCTCCGCGGTGCGCAACGTACTGCGGGATTATAAGGAAAAGGCGGACCAATACCTGACCGATCTCCGGGGGAAGCTCGAAGAGCACGCCAGCGCTCTGCGAGCCGTGCTGGACGTCCTCACCGCGGATTCCGACGATCAGGAAAAGAAACTGCGTTGGGAGTTGACGCGGCTCGGCGAGATCACCTCCGCTACCAGCCTGGCGGAGATGCGCGCGGGAGTCCTCGAGATCAAGGGAACCTTGGAAGCCTGCATCCAGGAGCTGGAGCGGAAGAATCGGATCACCGTCGCCGAACTCACCAGCGAGATTCATGCGCTGCAAAGACAGGTGGATCAGCTCAAGGCTCCGGCGAGCGACGACGGCTCTGGCTCCAGCGTCAGAGAGCGGGTGGAGGCGGAGACGGCGGCCGGCAATGCCTTCCTGCTGCTGTTCGTGCGCATCCGGAACCTGGAGTCGATTCGAGCGCGCTTCGGCCCGGAGCTGACCGCACGGGTGGTCCGGTGCGCCATCAAAAGGCTGAATAATCTGTCCGCCAAAGACATGACCGTGGGGTGCTGGCAGGAGGGCGTTCTGTGTGCGGTGATCGCCAACCCGGACCGTTCCGGCGTCACCCTGGCCCGGGACGCGAACAACCGGCTCTCCGGGAAATACGTCTTCGCGGAATCGGATCGGGTGATCGAGATTCCGGCCCAGATCATGACCGCCAGCGTGGAGCGCGCAAACGAGGACACGCCGGAGAAGACCGCGGCGCGAATCGCCGAAGTGCTGGCTCTGCTCGCGGCGTGATCGTCTCGCGGAGGCGCCTGAGCATTCACTCGTAATCCGGGAAGTGCTCTTGTGACTGTGCCCGGCTGCTTTCCCGATCTCCTGTGCTATCATCCTCTGACGGACGGTAGAATGGCCGCCCGGAACTTCGTGACTCTGGAGGAACATGGACTTGCAGCTCTGGCGCAGGCCCAAAACTGTTCCAACGCGAGCTGGAACGGAACCCACTTCTTTCTAACCACCGGGACGTATCTCCAAACCATCGGGGCCGAGATGGAAGTGATCCCTTACGCACAGCTCGGCAAGCCGTCACGGGTACCTATATGGTGAACGCGGATTGCAGCGGAACACAGACTTTGACGACCACGATCCAGGGGTCCCCGCCCTACGCGTCTACTACGTCGTTCTGGCTGGTGGAGGGGGGAGAACAAGAGATCGGCATTGACACGGACGCCGGAGTCACCGTCACTGGCCGGGCGTACCGGGCCGCGGCGGCTGGCGCGAGCGCGTGCGGAAACGGGTCCCTGATCGGAGATTACGGCTTCCAGGGTTCCGGGTCTTTATCTTCCGGCGCAGCGCAATCCGTGGCCGGTGCGATTGTATTTGACGGCCAGGGCGGTTTGACCTTCCAGGACCTTCGCAACCCAGCCCTCAACGTCAGCGGCAACGGGACGTATACCGTCGCCAGCGACTGCACCGGCTTCGCCACTTTCAATCTGGGAGGGGGATCTAGCGCGAATTTCGGGTTTGCGATCACCGCGAGTGGAGACGTTCTGGTTATGTACGGCACTGAAGACGGCTCGATCTTCACGGGAATGTGGCAGCCGGAATCGCTCTCCCTGCTTCTTCCACAGGTCGCGTTCGGCGGCGGATGGTACACGGCGCTCTACTTCACCAACACAACCAGCGCAGCGGTCTCGTTTCCAGTGACCTTCATCGCCGATCTCGGAACGCCTCTCATCGTGCCCGCGCTGGGAGGCTCGTTCACGCAGGTGAACATACCGGCCCTGGGGACCGCAATTGTCGAGGCGCCCAATACCGGGTCGTTGTTGCAGGGCTACGCGGCGTTCATGATGCCACCGGGCGTCTCCGGATATGGCGTCTTTCGGCAGAGTGTCGCGGGCCGGCCGGATCAGGAAGCGGTGGTGCCATTCGCGACGTCGAACGCAAGTTCGGGTACGTTTGTCTGGGATGACGCAACCCATGTCACCTCCATAGCCGTTGCCAACGCCGGCACTGCTGCCGCGACAATTTCCATTACCCTTTGGGACAACAATGGAAACGTGGTGGGGACGTCTACCCTGAATCTGCCTCCGCACCAGAAAACGGAAGCCACCCTGCGGAGTCTTCCCGGTTTATCGGGCATGGTGGGCTTGCGCGGCAGAGCTCAATTCGCGGCCAGCACCGGTAACGTCGCGGTGCTGGGGCTGCGGTTCGGAGGCTCCGCGTTCACGTCCATTCCGGTAAATCAGTGACGGAAGCTGTTCTTTCCCAACTCCACGTGCAGCCGGATCGAGGAGATCCACAGCGGGCCGCGCTGCTCGTTGTAAGCGGGATTGGAAACGTGCTGGAGATCGACGCTGGCGAAGACTCCCCGGTAGAGACGCGCGTTATAGTAGGTTTCCTCGATGCATTCCGGGCCATACTCGAGGCGGCCGTCTCCAATCAGAAAATCGTCGCCGCCGCGTGCCAGATATAGAGCGTGGACTCCGGAGATGCCGCTGGCCGTGAACTCAGTAGCCACCGTGTCGAAGGGTCTGTGCCATCTTCGCCCGGTGATGGAGACGCCGCCCGGCGCCAGGCGGTCGATGGCGGTGAAGGCGAAGCTCTCGGTCTTGCCGTCATTCCACCCGAGCCGGGCGAAGACGCCGATGTCTTTGGCGATCTCCTGCTCCATGTTGACTCCAAATCCGTACTTGAGGGCGCCGTTGTGGCGCGTGGCGGTGACATCGGGAGCGCCGCCGTTCAACTCCGCCTGGTGGATGGCCGCGGCATAGCTGCCCGCATCGGCGTGATTCTCGTAGTTCAGCAGCCGAATCGCGCCGCCGTGTTTCCTCACCGCATAGCGGTATTCTCCCTCGAACACATCCCCCCGGTTGACGGACAGCCTGCGGTCGAGCTGCGACCCGTTGGCCACTTTGGGCATGGCCGCGCTGCCATAACGGAAGGACCAGTTGCGCGAGTGCAGCTCGTGCACCCAGCCCCAGGTGTAGCCGCGGACGTCGGCGGGATAATCCCAGGCGCCGTTGTACATGACCCCCCAGCCCATGAATTGCGAGCGAGGATCGTGCGAATAGCTGTTGTTGTCGAAGAAATCCGTTATCGCGAAGCGCCCCACCGTCACCGTGTACCGGTCCATCGGGCGCTCGCCGGAGAGCTGGTTTTCGTCGCTCTCGAACGGCTCCATTTCGTCCTTGTTGCCGAAGGCGAAATCGTGCGAGACGTACAACCGGGCGATGTACGGCTTCGGCGTGGCGGAGGCGACGCGCGGCATCTCGCCGTTCGAGGAATTAGCCAGACCATCGACGCCGCTGAATCCTCGTCCGCCGGCGATTTCCGGATCGAAGTACAGCACCGTGTTTTGGTCCAGGCGAAGACCGAAGAACAGTGTCGTGGTCAGCGACGCATCGCGCTCCATGTAGTCCTGCAGGCTGAAGGGCCCCTCATAGGGCGAGTAAAACGTGCCGTGGTACTGGCCAATCGACGTGGCCTGATAGAACAGATTCCAGCGCTCCGCTTCGGGGGGTGGCGGATTGTCGCCAGACTGCTCCTCGGCCGCTGCCGTCAGACTAACGGACAGGAACGCCAGGGCGAACACCGGGATGCGCGGGAATCTGTTCGGGTTCATGTTGTCTCCCTTCTACGTGGCGCGGAACACGTCTTCGCTCGCCGTGATGGAAGCATCCTCGGCGTCGACGGCCGCGGCCACTTCCCAGGAAATGGCGGTGACACCGGGGTCGAGTGAAAGCCTGGTGACAATCTGCTCCAGGGCTTCTTCTTTCGGACCGATGGTTTTCAGATAGGCCTTCACGTTCACGCGGGCGAGGAGTTCGTCATCCAGGCTGTGCAGGGCGATGAGCGTCAGCGGCGTGCGCCCGACGTTCTGAATCAGCATGGTGCGAATGTTGGCTTCGTCGGTGGCACGGCAGGTGCAGCGCAGCCGGTAGAGGATCTCGTGCTCTTCCGTTCCGGCCGGCGTGCGATTGATGAGATGCGCCACCGGGCGGAGGATGAGGTTGGCGGAGAGCACGGCCACGGTTCCCAGGGCGGCCAGTCCGAGGTATCCCAACCCGGCCAGGGTTCCCACCGCCGCCGTGCACCACAGCGTCGCGGCAGTGTTCAGCCCGCGGATGTTGAAGCCATCCTTGAGGATCACGCCGCCGCCCAGAAAGCCGATGCCGGAGACGACATATGCCGCCACTCTGCCCTGGCTGCCGTCACCCGCGATGAGGCCGCCCATCATGATGAACATGGCCGAGCCGACGGCCACCAGACCGTTGGTCCGGAGTCCGGTCATGCGCTGCCGCCACTGCCTTTCCAGTCCGATCGCCGCGCCGAGAAAGAGCGCGGCAAACATGCGAATTCCGAAGTCGATCCAGTTCATGGCTTTCCTCCCTCGAAGCAGGAGGACGGCAGGCACACGTGTATTCCGCGCTGATTTCAGCGAGTCCGAATGCCGGCGATCGCGTTCAGGTGATTACGGCCGGGGAAGGCCGCAGGGAGACGGAGGCTCCGTTGAATCGGCGCCAGACAACTCCTCGCACCGTTGCGGACGATCACTGCCGTCGCACATCGAAGGGCCTCCTTTCCTTGGAATCGTGTTGAACTGTAGGGAGGCGCCGGTCGCCACCCTCGACCAGAATATACCCGCCGGGGTATCCTTGTAAAGGCCCGGCCAGGTTTTTTATGGCTCACACACAGGAAGAGAAAAAGAAACTGCTCAATCGTGTACGGCGCATTCGCGGCCAGGTGGAGGCCGTCGAACGCGCGCTCGACCACGAAGCCGAATGCTCCGAGGTGCTGCACAACATCTCCGCCTGCCGGGGCGCCATGGACGCGCTCATGGCCGAGGTGATCGAGGGACACATCCGCTATCACGTCCTCGATCCGAAGACCGCGCCCACCGACGAGCAGTCGGTGGCGGCCGACGATTTGATTCACGCGCTGCGGGCGTACCTGAAGTAAGGGCCGCTCCACGTCAGTGGTGCCCGATCACCATCAGCACCAGGATAACCAGCACAATCGCGGCCACCAGCAGAGTGACCTTTACCACGCTCCAGGGGCGCTCGCCCTCGACGTCGCCGGTGCGGGCATTGACCACAACCTGATACACCTTCCCTTTGAAGCGATAGGCGCCGATCCAGACCGGCAGCAGCAGGTGGCGGAAGGCAGCGTTCGAGGTGGCCGTCTCCACATTGAGAACGCGCTGTTCATCCCCGCCGATATCCCTGCGGACGTCTCCGTCGATCACCTTCGCCATGGCCTGTTTCGCTTTCTCGAAGCCCTCGGGGAGCTCCACCTGATAGCGCTGCGCGCGGAATCCGGCGAGATACGCGGGTTCATAGACGCAGAGCGAATCGAAATCCCAGGGCTGGAGAGCATTCAGGCGCGCTTCGTTGACGGACCGCGTGGCCGCCACCAGCACGTTGTCGAACTTCCGGGTCACCCGCCCGGCTGCCGGATACCAGCGCGTGCGCTGCACCTGGCGCTCCCGCTGGACCGTGCGGCCGTTTTCGTTCGCCGTGTAGTATTCGGTCTCCCAATAGTGCACGCCGCGCTCGCCGGTGTACTGGCTGGCAGTGTCGGCCGCCCAGTCCCAGAACGGAAGATACACCCCGGCGATGCCTTCCTGCTGGGCCATGCGCTTCAGGGCGTTCGGGGCAAGCCAGCGCGCGGACAGCCACTGCCGCACCCGCATTTGTGCCTGCGCCTGGGGGACTTTTGCCGGGAGCACGCCGTCGGGAGCGATGAGCGGGTCGGCGGCTTTGGGTTGCGCGACGATGGCGCCCCCGCAGAACGGACAAACCCCGGCCACCTGCGGCGGCTGGAACGCCACCACGCTGCCGCAGCCGTTGCAGGTGACCTCCTGCGCGCCGTCGCCGTGGGGCTTTTGCGCCATGCTGCCCGCTTCCGCGAGGCCTTCTTCGAGAGTGTGCACGCTCACACCGCCGGGCGCGGGAGCCACCGCCTCGGTGTGGCCGCAGAAACGGCACTTCATCCCGCCCGATTGCGGGTCGAACTCCATGTCCGCCGAACAACCCGGACAGCGAAACTGCGAGGTGTTTCCGGAAGTGGCCATATTGAGATTATGAGGGTTACGGGCGGCTCATGGGGATCTATTGCCGCGGCGCGGATTGGCCGATTAAAGATACATCGCATGCAAGAAAGTCAACCTGCACGATCGGCTGGAGCCGA